>NZ_QVLV01000025.1:0-87635 GCF_003435485.1 Eisenbergiella massiliensis | reverse complement strand
TTTTTCATAGGTTTATGGAGGTCGCTAGTGCAACTTACATGCAAAGTTCAGATTGTATTTCCCGGAACGGAATTCATTTAATAAAATCGCAAAAACAGGCGCGATCGGATAGGTCAGCAGAGCCATTGAAGATAATATAAGAGTATTCACCAATGCCTGATAAAAGTAACGATCATTTAACATTCTTTGAAAATACCGTAATCCGGCAAAATTTTGGTTGAAAATCGATGTACCAGGGAAATAATCATAAAAAGCAATCAACCATCCCCATAAAGGTACCAATGAAAATGCAACAACACAAAGGAAAAAGGGCACTGTCATCGTCAGTAGCATCCACCGCTGATTCTTGAAACAGTTTTTTATTTTTTTTCCAGACCACATATCTCATGTCCTCCTTCATCAAGTCAAAAAGCCTCACCATTCATTCCTTTCTGGCATGCTATACTCTTGGTAAATTACATGTTCCATTCTCTCCTCGTTTTTCCCATATAACCTGATGAACACTTCCAGTCTCACTAACCAGAACTACAGGCACATGCATAATTCTGCCATTCTTGTTTTCTTCAAAGATAAACTCGACCACAAAATGATAGATTGGTTTCAGCGGCTCATCAATGAGAATTTCATATTCCACTTCTTTAATCCCGGCTCCCATATGTGCCATTGTAAGAAAAACGGCTGCTTCATTTTGTGGCAAAACAGTACACCCCTCCCGATTATACAGATAGATATCAAGCCTGTCAGAAGTAATGGATTTTGATGTATTTGATAAAATCAATTTAATCTTTTTTCTTTCTCCCCGTTTGACCACTGGGTCCCCGCAGTAATCAATTCGTACATTTAAATATGGAAATTCATATTTCACAGTCTTCATTTCCAAATAAATATTCAAAAAATACGAACTCGCATAGAAATCTTTTGCCGTCATTAGGTCATTAACCTGAAAACTGAATGTCGCATTAGCTTTTTCATGTAAAGCCACTACCCTGTCTGTCAGTTCTTCGATCGTACCTGGTATCTTACCAAACATTCTAAATGGATCAATGCTGCAGGTAACAATTTTATGGCCAATGGGATCAATCCATTTTTTATCGAAAAACTCAATTCCTTTCATAATACCGAAAAGCGCCGCTATCGTACCGGAAGTACAATCTGTGTCTTCACCATAATGAAGTGCAGTTAACATTGATCTTTCAAAGTCTCCTCTGCCAAACAGTAAACCATAGATGATTATCATGATATTGGAAGGAACGTCCCATCCCATCCTGCCATTCTGATATCCTTTCTGCTCGTCTTCCTCAGAAATATAGTGGCATTCTAAATGTCCTATATAATTCTGCATGATATATTCCCGTGTTTCATCTTCGTTCATACCAGCTTCATATGTTTCAACCGCTTTCCTGATTCCTTCGCTGAGTTTACAGTCTGAAGGAATATAAGACAAACCGATCTCGATCAATTCACGAATATCATCTAAATAAAATGCCGCACTCTCCATGGCAGCTACAAATACTTCCGCATAGACCCCTTGCCCATCACCATGATCAATAACAGCATCTTCAAAAGCATATCTTGCCGCCATTTCCGGTTGTCCGGGAAACAAACATGCCCAAATTTCTGAACGAATGTAAGCGCCGCAGCTATCCTTAAATTCATTGTTAAAGCTACCTGTCACTGGCGGCTGTAAACCTGTTCTTAAATTAGTTTTAGCTACTCCATATTCCGCATGAGTAAAAATCATAAATTCATTAAAATATTCCCCAAGATCTTTGGAGTTAATATAAAATCCCCTTTCTTCCAGGGCTAACAGCCATAGGATCTGAATATCTAAATCATCATTAGGTAATGGCTCTCCATTTAAATCATGTGTATAATAATTAACATTATTTTTACATCTTTTCCATTCCATTGGCATTCCCAGAGTTCCGCCAATATTTTTTCCCATCCAACACCCCATAATACGGCTGCGAAATTCATTTTTAGTCATATACGTTTTCCTCACTTTATTAATATTCTTTACATCGCCACTTTTACATGGACAGACAGTACTTTTGGTACTATCACACTTATGGTTGAAAAATAAATCCGTCACTGATTAATGGAAGATATTTCAGTTCCTGTCCATCCCTTCATTTTCATTATGCCTGATGTTATGATAATTATAAAAAAAATAAAAGCAGCCCGGCATCCAGATGATATCAATCCTGGTGCTAACCTGCTTTTATATTATCTAAGTTTTGAGCCAATAACATTTGCCAGATTTCGCTATGCTATTTGCTGGGTTATGGATTTTTTACTGACTCCCGAAATTCCTTCGGCGTTACTCCTGTTATTTCCTTAAATTTACGATAAAAATGATCAATTGTTTTATAACCGATCATTTCAGAAATCTGTGCTATACTTAATATATTTGATTGTAACAATTCTTTTGCTTTCTCAATACGCACAGTATGAAGATAGTCATTGAATGGCATATTAAGTTTTTTCTTAAAAACCTGCCCCAGATAAGCGGGTGTAACAAACAATTCTTCTGCCATTTTTTGGATAGTCAGGTTCCTGTTATACTGTTCATCAATTATTCGGCACATTTCGTTTACTATCCGTGAACCCGCACTCAGCCGTTCTTTTTTTATCCATTCAAACAACTTCTTGTAAATATCCACGGTTTCCAAAAAATCCTTTTCTTTTGTATTATTAAAAATTTGTGAAATTGGCAGATTCATTTCATCACTAAACTTCCACATTACATTTATTATCTTTTCGCAGGTAATATAACGACATATCTGAGGCAGTCCTTCCTGTAATATCTGTTTTTCTTTTTCTCTCAAAATTGCCATCCCTGCATCCTCATCAGCATTAAACAGTGCAGATTGAAACGCACCTATGTCTGCTTCTGACAAAACCGGGTAAGAAGCACGAAAATCTAAAGTCGTTTTCGCTTTTCTGACAGCTGCAAGTAATTCATCCTCATTGATTGGCTTTAGTAAGTAATCCAGAGAATAACTCCGAATAGCTTTCCGGGCATATTCAAATTCATTATATCCGCTTATAACAATATTTAATAATTTAGGAAATCGGTAATGTATCTGTTTTAATAAACTAAATCCATCTGTATCAGGCATACAAACATCTGTTATAATTAAATCCGGTACAGCAGTATCCATCATTTCCAATGCTTTATCTGGTCTGGTTGTATATTCTACGCTCTTAAATCCTTCCTGTTTCCAATCTATAATTTCTGCCATTCCTCTGCAAATATGTATCTGATCATCAATAATAAGTACTTTATACATATCCCTCACTCCTCATGCTCCAACGGTATAATTAATTCAATAACCCATCCAGTTCCTCCCTTTTCAAAAGGCATAATTCCTTCAATACCATATTCTTTACCATAATGATGCTTGATTCTTTCATCAACATTTAAAATACCAATACTATTCGTCTCTTTTTCATATCTTTGTCCAGAACTGTCATCCTTCAAACATCTTTCCATTTCCTCAAAAACCTCTTTGGGAGCACCAACGCCATTATCCGCCACCCATAATCTCATGATCGGTTTATTATTCTGGATTTCCCGGCTTGCTCCAACCCAAACATAGAGTTCTTGTCCTGTATGAAGATTATTATGTTTAATAGCATTTTCCACCAAAGGCTGCAAAATAAATTTCAGAACACAATATGACTTAAGTTCTTCCTGACAAACCAGTTTAAAATGAAGATTACCTTCCACAAGTCTGCTTTGCAGTTCCAGATATTCCGAAGTAAATTCAATTTCTTCAGAGAACTTAATCTTTTCCTTTTTCCATGCCAGGCTTTTTCGCAGCATTTGAGACATCAAATATACCATTCTGGCATTTTCTCTGTCCTTATTAGTAATAAGTTTCATCCGGATTACTTCCAGCATATTAAAAATAAAGTGAGGATTAACCTGACTTTGTAAAGCATACAGTTCAGCTTCTCTTTTTGATAATAATATATTTTTCATTTTTATATCATTTTTATAGTTAACTTCTATCAGTTCCTCAAGCCCCTTTACCATATAATTGTAGGTTTGCACAATTTCGTCAATTTCATCTTTTTTGACTGCCAAAGGAATGGTCATCATTTCACCCTTTTGGGCATTACGCATATAATACATAACTGTTCTCAATCTTCCAAACTGCCTGTTCATCTGCCATACAAAAAGAACGCACGATACCAACAGAATAAGTACTGAGCTAATAATTAATGCATTTCGCAGAGAGTAAACGCTCCCCCTTATTTGATTCGTTGGAATTAAAGAAATTATACGCCAATCTGGAAGCATAACTCCTTTACTTCTGAAATCATATGTAAAAATATACTGCTTTATCTCTCCATAAACTGCAGGCTGCTTTAGATTCGCTGCCTTACAAAGAGCTCCTCCTACTGCCAGATCTGAGTTCGTCTGACCAGCTATGCCCTTTTTATTGGAAGAAATAACCATTCCTTCATTATCTACAAGCATCAAAACCATTTTATCTGCATCCTGGATTGTCAGATACTGCTCCAAAATATGAGCCGAAAGAGTTAATGTAAAAACGCCGTACAGTCTGTCATTTATATCTTTAATTTTGACGGCCATAATTACATCTCCCGTTTTCTGATCATAGCTCCAAATCATTTGTCCATTAGCTTGTACGGCCTGTTGAAATATATCGGTTTGCCGCACTTTATCATCTGCATAAATATAAATATCATACCCCGGAATGAGATTTTCATTCGTGTAATAGATTTTTATTTTACTGCTCATATTTTCAAACCGAAACTCATTTGTAATAATAGGCTCAAGATAAGAATAGTAAGAGTTAATAGAATCCATATATGATTCATACTTACGTGCTGGATTGAGCAGACTTTTTAGCTTCGTGTCATTGCTGAAACGTAGACATCTCGTACTATTACTATCTAATTCTTTTTGTGTTAATTCTGCAATTTTTAAAAATTCGGTTTGATATAAGCTAATAAAGTCCTTTTCCATCTGTTTATTAAAGAAATATGTAAAAAAAACAATCATGATTATCATAGGGATCAATACCGTACTCCCATAGAATATCATAAATTTTCTTTGAAGACTTGTTTTCTTATCCAAGATGCATTCTCCTTCAGGTTGTCGGTATGACCTATGCTGCAGTTCGAATGTTTCTCCAACACTTAATTGATTTTTTCATTCATCTGCAAATAAAAATGAACCATCTGTAAATCTGCTGCCTCAATATTTTACTACACATCCATATTATATCAAATAAACAGAATAATAACAGTATGAAATATATAACAGCATTTCAGGAAGCACACAGTATAACATATATTAATATTCCCAAATAAAAACAGGCGATTTAAATTTTTCCTGTCGCCAGGATATCAATCAGCCACTGTAACATACAAAGAGACAGCCTTAACGGTCATAGACCGTAAGAACTGTCTCTTATCATAAATATATTTACAAAAGGAGTTAAAATATCGGCAACTGCTACATAAATATCCTGGTGTCGGGAAAACTATCTGATTTTTACCTGCCATGTGCTCCTGTTTTTATTTATACGCTCCGTTCCCGGCCGCGCAGTTTTTCATCCTTTTTTAAGCCTGCTCATCAAAATATCTGCACATATGCAGTATAATATCCCTGATCCCCGCCATCTCCCTCTCCGGCGGCAAAATATGATTGCTTACAAAATAAGCGGTCAGCCCGTCTATCTGCGACCACCATAACCTTGAAAAAGCGGCGGCGGAAGCAGGATCAACCTCCGGTCTGCTTTTAAGGATGATTTCCTCCACCATACCCAGGCTGACTCTGGCTCTTTCCTTCATTTTTTCCCTGAGCGCTTCGTTTTTCGAAGCCTCCAGCCAGAATTCAAAATTAATCCGCGCAAAAACCAGATCCTCCTGCGTCCATTGCTTTACACTTTCATCCCAGACACAGATTAATTTTTCCGCCAAAGACATATTATCGGTAATAACCCGGCTCAGCGCATCCTTAAGAGAAGGATTCTCCGTCAGCTCATCCCAATGCTCCGCCAGCCCGAAAAAGATCTCTTCCTTACTCTTAAAATAAGTATATACCAATCCCTTGCTGATACCCGCTTCCCTTGTGATATCATCAATAGACGTGGCATAATATCCCTTGCTGGAAAAAAGCCCTAAAGCGGTTTTTAAAATATCCTTCTGACGCTGTTTCTTTTTTTCTTCCGATATCTTAGGCACTCTGATTCCTCCCCATACATTAATTTTGAAGCTGTTCCTTTTCTCCCGGGCTGCTGTGAAAATCCATCCAAAATCTCTTGCAGCGATGGATTTCGGCGCTCCCGGATCACTTCCGCAGACCATATCTCAGGTATACGGTGTACAGCCCTTACATCGTGTTACTTTTATAACTATAAACCAATATAACAATTGTAATAAGAATAATGCTTCCCCCTGATATAAGGTAAAGCTGGCTGATGCTGAATTGATTAAGCACCACTCCGGTCAGCATATACGAAACCGGCTGAAGCCCTGCCGAACACAAAAACTGAATGCCCATCACCCTTCCCACAAGGAAATCAGGCGTAAGCTGCTGAAGCACTGTAATAAACAGCACATTTATGATTCCCAATAAAAGCCCTGCCGCAAACGCGGCGCCCAGAATCAGCAGCCTTGAAGAACCGAAGCTGAAAATACTCCATACAGCGCCCAGCGCCAGGGAACACCACAGTATCAGCCGGATGGACTGCCCGTTCTCCCTCCGCTTCATATTTCCAATGATAACAGCACTTATCAAAGAACCCAGCCCCGTCATGGACAACAGTTTCGTATATCCGTCCACCCCTTCGGGCAGACAGTTCATGGCCACGACAGGAAATCCGACCTGCTGGGGGCCAATGACACACAAATTCAGAATGGCCGTAAAGCCCAATAACAATAATAACACAGGCAGTTTAAATAAATCCTTATATGATCCCTGCACAGCTGCCCGGGAGCCTTCCGGAACCTCCGCCTGCCCCTGTTTTTCCATATATTTTACCCTTGAAAAAAGAAACAGTGCGGCAATGGAGGCCAACGCCATTAACACATAGGCATTATCGCTCATTTTTCCAATCACAATTCCGGCAAAAAGAGGCCCGGCCAGCAATGACCCCTGGCTGATGAACTGCATCACTGAATTTGCCTTCTGCAGATTTTCCCCGCTTACCAGCGCCGGAACCGCAGAATAAAGCGCCGGCAGGATAGCCGCGCTGATTCCTCCAAACAAAACCGCATATATAAAAACAGTATATTTATTTACCGCATTTACCTGATTCACAACAGCCAGGGAAACCAGCAAAATTCCCAATATCCCGGTCCCGCCCGTAAGCGTCCTGGATACCCCCGCCTTATCCGTCAAAAATCCTGCAACCGGCAGCAGAAAAATCCTCGGCACCACCATTGCAGTCATTACCGAGCTTAGCAACAATACGGAACCGGCCCCCTTCATAATTAATGATACCTGCAAAACACTGTATAATTGGCTGATAAGAAACAATATGGTACACCCGCTGAAAAAAATTATAACATTAACGGACAGAAACTGCGATCTTTTCTTCTCAAACATACTGCAATCCTCCTTAAAAAAACAAAAACTGATTGGTTAGTTTTTATTATACCGCTAATCTATAAATTTGCAAGTGTTTTTGTTAACAACGTTCTTTCCCCCTGCCTTTTCATAAACTCAGATATCTCTGCCAAAAAGGCGCTGCAGAATTTCTTCACCGCAGCGCCTTACATTACACAATCATTTAAAAAAACCTTTTTCCGACGGATATTTCATCCCAAGCCCGGCCCCTTGTTCCATTTCCGTATACAGCCCGGAAGAAATCGCTTCATAGCCTGCCAGATATCCCCGGGCGGTAAACACAATCGGAACCATCTGATCCTCCAAAGGCACCTCATACATTTCAAAAAATGCCTGAAGGATTTCCGTATTTCTTCCCGACCTGGTGTTGATCCTGATTATCTGCTGCGGATAGGAAACGCCGTCCACCACTACAGTATCCGGGAATAAATCCAGAACCTCCCCGCTGGTCCTGATACACTCCTCGCATACGGTCCGATAGAAATAAACAACAGACGAGCTGCCTTTTTCCAGCTTATAATCCTCAAGCTGCTGTTTTAACGTCTCATTTTTGGTGGGATCATAGACGCCTCTGCCATAAACAAATAAATCCTCCCCCGCAGTCAGATAGGCTTCCCGGATGGATGAACGAATGGAATCTGTCCCAAAATAAATATTTCCATTTACAGTCATAATCGGGTAAGTGAGAGAGCCTGCAAGTTCTTCCTGAAACCCCAGTTTTTTAAGTTCAGAATCCCTTATCTGCGCATCTTCTTTGCGAAATACATTATAAACGGACACCATATAAGGATACAGTTCGGAAACATCATCCAGTTCCTCCGATACTATTTCAAAAAGCTCTTTTGTTCCGTCGCAGGAAGCACAGGGCTGATTATAAAAAAAATGTATTTCCACATTTTCCGGCTGTTCAGGTTCAGCTTCTGCACATCCGGAAAGGCCAAACCACAAAAGCATGGAAAAGAAGCATATAAAAACCTTACGCATATTTGTCAAAAATCTGCCTCCGTTAAACTAACTGACATTCCCTCTTTGAGGATGACTTTTTTCTTCCTGCCCTTATAGCAGACAGTCATCTCCCTTTCCTGCGGCCTTGTTCCCTTCAGCTCTGCTTTTTCAAGCCTGCCCTCCCTGAAGTTTATGGCAACAGTTGCCCCGGCGCGCGTACGCAGTCCGGAAACCATGCCTGTTCCCAAAGCCCTGGGAAGCGCAGGAAGCAGAGCAATCTCATTTTCTGTGCTTTGCATCAGCATTTCCGCAATGCCTGCGCAGGAACCGAAATTGGAATCAATCTGGAACGGAGGATGTGCGCCGAACATATTGGGATAACACCCTCCTCCCTGCCGGTAATTCATGGGATCGCTTCCGTCCACAGGACGTAATTGCTTTTTCAGTATACTGTAAGCCTTTTCCCCATTGTGCAGATGGGCCCACAGCGCCACCCTCCAGGCCAGCGCCCATCCGGTGCTTTCATCCCCTCTCAGTTCAAGCGTCCGGCGGCAGGCCTCTGCCAGTTCAGGCGTTTTCTCCACGGAAATCTGCCTGCCGGGATAAAGAGGGTAAAGATGGGAAGAATGCCTGTGTGTCGGCTCGTTTTCCTCCAACTCTTCACTCCATTCAAGTAATTCGCCGCGTGATCCTATCTGATACTCCGGAAGACGTTCAAGCGCCGCTTCCGTTTCTGCAAGAAATTCCTGATCTGTCCCCAATAACCGGCAGCAGGCCGCAGCATTCCCCAATGTTTCCCGGATAATTGCCATCGTCATCGTGGTCGTCTGACTGACCGCGCATGGTTTGCCGTGATAGACAAACTGATTCTCCGGCGAAGTGGAAGGTGCAAAAATCAGTTTACCATCCTCATTTTCAACAAGGACATCCAGGAAAAACCGCGCCGCATCCCGGATAATGGGATAACCTGTCCGGCGCAGGAAATCCAAATCTCCCGAAAAAAGGTAATGATCATAAACATGCGCGCTTAACCAGCCTGCCGACAGAGGCCAGAAGGCATACACTGCCGTACCCTTCCCCCGGTTTCCCACCGGAGTGGAAAGACACCATATATCACTGTTATGATGCGATACAAACCCTCTGGCATTATAATGGATTTCAGCTGTTTTTCCTCCGCTGACCCTCAGGTTATTAATCAGCTCCATTAAAGGCTCATGCATTTCCGGCAGATTCACCGTTTCCGCTCCCCAATAGTTCATTTCCGTATTGATATTAATTGTATAATTGGAACTCCATGGGGCGCGCATATGCTGATTCCAGATTCCCTGGAGATTTGCCGGCTGCGTTCCCGGCCGGGAGCTTGAAATCAAAAGGTAACGCCCATACTGGAAAAGCAGGGCATAGCGCCCGGGATCCACATCCTTTTCCCAGTCGGCGAGCCGTTGTGGAATCGGCAGGTCCTCTCTTCCCGGCCCCAGGTCAAGGCAGACCCTGTTAAAATACTGCTGGTATTCCTTTACATGCCGTTCCAGAAGCCTGTCATACCCCGACTTCTGTGCGGCAAGCAGTTCCCTGAAACAAGGTTCTTTATAAGGTTTTCCCTCCAGGAACGGATGCCTGAACGGACCGTTAAAGCTTGTCCGGGCGGCCAGAAACAGTGTAACGCTGTCCGCATTGCTTACTTCCAGTCCCTCCGGCAGCCTTTTTACTTCCCCGCCCACAGGCTCAATCGCTAACACCGCACAAAACCGCATTCCTTTCTTTTCCGGAGCTTCCTCATAAATAACCGGATCCGGAGAATCAACATAGGATGGATCCACCTGTGAGGGAGCGATTCCGTCCAGGATCATTCTGTTTTCTTCCGTGGATACTTCTGCCCGAAGCTGGCAGGAAAAACCTGCTTTCAGGGAAACCATGCCGGGCCTGTCGGCTGAAATGCGCATCACCATAACCTGATCCGGCGCACTGACGAACATTTCCCGCACGTAATTTACCTTCCCTGCCGAATACTGCAGTCTGGAAAGCGCCTTCCCAAGATCCAATGACCGACGGTAGTTTTGGATCTCACCCTCAGGATGGACCATATCCAAGGTCAGTTCACCCAACGGCAGATAGCTCTGTGTGAATTCCCCAAGCACATTCTGTTCAAGGAGCGCCTGCGCCTCTTCATATTTCTTTTCCATGGCCAGCCGGCGTGCCTGCCTGTAGTATTCCGATGCTCCGGGAATATCGTGGTTCTGGGGATAACCTGACCACAGCGAATCCTCATTTAACGAAATTTTCTCCTGCTTTGTCCCTGACCATACCATTGCCCCCAGCCTTCCATTTCCCAGCGGAAGCGCTTCCTCCCAATAAGACGCCGGTTCTTTGTACCATAATTCCATAATCTGTTTCCCTTCCTTCCCTAAACCTAAGAACAAATATCTGTAACTAAAAAACAGCCAGGCTCCGGAGTTTCCCGGAAGCCTGACCGTTTTAACCGTTTTATCTGCCGGCAGCTGTCTTATATATTTCAATATAGCGATCAACTCTGTAAGAATCAAGTTCACTCAGATACTGATCCCAACCGGTTTCGATGTCACGCTCACCTGTAATAAACTGAACGGTAGCCATACGGACAAAACTATTCAGATTCGTCTGAATCTCAGCATAGTCATCTGCCATGTCCAGAGGAATAAATACCGTATAATCCAGCCTTTCCTTAGGAATATACTGTTCTACCTTCTGGGTATCAAGAGTAATACGCTGTTCATAGTTTCCGGGCTGATAAATATCATCCACCTCAGGAAGCATGGAAAGGCGGAAAGGAGCCAGGTCAGCCTGCGGTCCTACCATCATCGTGCCCTTACCAATCTCTGCATTCTGATCTTCTGTAAGAGAGTTTACAATATATCTGGCATCACCGCCAAATACGTTCTTAGTTCCTTCAGGACAATAATCCCAGCCAAGACCTCTTTCCCCATACTTACGTTCCATATTATAATCATCATCATAGAAGAACTCATCGATCAAACGGAAAGCTGCTTCCGGATACTTACAGGCATCTGTAATTACCGCATGGAATCCCTGTACTTCACCTTCATTCGCATTCTGTCCCTGACGTCTGAAGCCATCCGGCCCTGCCACGGGAATCAGGATCTGATAATTTTCTGCTTCTACAGGATCATTATTGTCATAACCCATACCAGCATGATCGCAGACATACATTCCAACCACATGGGGTTCTGTCCTGACTGTCTGTGCCAGCTGATCCTCCTTCTGGGTAAAGGAAGCACCATCAATCAGTCCTTCATCATAAAGGCTCTTAATATAACGCAGACCTTCACGGTAAGCATCTGTAGAAGGAGAAAATTCCACAGATTTTCCATCAGCGCCCAGGCTGAGCCAGAAATCAGGTTTTACTGTCTGGAAAGACATACCCATCAATGCGTATTCAACCATCGTATTCCAGGTAGTGGCGCCGAGCATACCGATTTCGTCTTTCTTTCCGTTTCCGTTAGGATCATCGTTTACGAAAGCCCTTAATACTTCTCTCAGCTCTTCGGTAGTTTCAGGCATTTTCAGCCCCAGCTTATCCATCCAGTCCTGACGCAGATAAATCTTGGGATATGCGCTGCAGTGATAGCACTCCGAGAAACGTGCAAATCCATAAATTTCTCCATCCGGTGCAACACATCTGTCCCTGTAGCTGGGATTATACTCAAAAACACGCTTCATATTGTTGCCATACTTATCAATATAATCCGTAATGGGAAGCAGGACCCCTTCCTTCACCCCATACTGCATAATATCCGACTTTGTAAATACCGTCGGCCAGTCAGTCAGAATAAGATCCGGATAATCCCCGCTGGCCAGCATCAGATTTCTCTTCTGGAGCGCATCGGAAAGAGGAGTTGAAATAATCTGAAGCTTGATATTGGATTTTTCTTCGATCTCTTTTACAAACCGGTTTTGTTCCCAATCAATATCCGCCCCGCCTTCAATCCATACCTTCAGTGTAATTTTCTCATTCATGATCGGCATGCCGGTAGCGTTAAAGCCTTCCGGTAAGGAGGTATCTCCCGCCTCAGCTGCTGCATTTGCGCCTTCTCCTCCGCCTCCTCCTGTATTACCAGCAGCGGTTTCTTTCCCCCCGGATGAACATCCTGCCATGCTTATTACCATACATGCGGATAACAGCAAGGCCAACACTTTTTTCTTCATAGAACCTTTTCCTCCTTTTTATTTATTCTGACACCCCACTCTTTTCCCGAAAATGAAATGTTCAGATCACAACCCAACAAGTCTCACCCCTTAATCGCCCCTACCATAATTCCTTTTACAAAATATTTCTGAACGAAAGGATAAAGCAGCATAACCGGCACAGAACCAACAATAATACTTGAATACTGCAGCAGATATTTCGTTTCCTGCATCTCCAGCTGTTTCGTAACATCAAGCGTCATGCCTGCCGTGCCCATATTAACCAGGATTTCCCGCAAGACAAGCTGCAGAGGGAACTTGGTATTCGTACTCAGATACATCATTTCGTTAAAATAAGAATTCCAGTGGCCTACCGCATACAGCAGGACATTTACTGCCAGAATCGGCTTTGCAAGAGGAATTGCAATTTTAATCAGGAAGGTAAAATCATCGCAGCCGTCCACGCTGGCGCTTTCCTGTACTTCCCCGGGAATTGTGGACTGGAAATAGGTACGCGTAATAATCAGGTTCCAGACCGAAATAGAGGTCGGTATTACCAGTGCCCAGATGGTGTCAAGCATTCCCAGGTTCTTAATCAGAATATAGGTGGGAATCATACCGCCGTTAAAAAGCATGGTAAAAGTGAACAAAAGCATAACCGGATTACGGATCGCCAGATCCTTACGTGACAGCGGATAAGCCGCCAGCACCGTCATAACCAGGTTAATCACAGTACCCACCACCGTATATAAAAGGGAGTTGCAAAATCCGGTTACAAGCAGTTCATGCTTTAAAAGCATTTTATAACCACGCAATGTAAAATCCACAGGCACCAGGAAAACCCTGCCCGAAAGAAGTGCTTTCGGCGACGAAAAAGAGGCCGCCACAACATAAATCAATGGAATCAATATGCATATTACAGATACGGCGCACAAAATATGCACAAGCACCATGTATATGTAATCCTTCGGTTTCGTATAATACCGGACAGACATATTTTTCTTTTTTATTGTCTTTGCCATAGCCGCCTCCTTACCACAAGCTGGTCTCGTTTACTTTTTTAGAAAACATATTTGCAAGTACTATCAGAACCAGATTACATACGGAATTGAACAATCCTACTGCCGTCGCATATGAATACTGGAAATTGATAAGACCACGCTTATAAACAAAAGTGGAAATAATCTCGGAAAACTGCATATTCACCGGATTCTGCATCAGATATACCTTTTCAAATCCCAGGCTCATAATACTGCCTACCGCCAGAATCAGCTGAATTACAATTGTCGGCATAATCGCGGGAATATCTACATTCCACACTCTTGCGAAACGGCCCGCGCCGTCAATGATCGCCGCCTCTACCTGGGAAGTATCAACACTCGCAAGTGCCGCAATATAAATAACCGCGCTGTATCCCATTCCCTGCCAGACACCCGACCATACATACAGGCTTCTGAAGAGCTCCGGTTTTCCCATGAAATCAACTGCCGTCCCTCCCAGTGCAGTAATTATATTATTGACCAGTCCTGTCCTGATCGAAAAAATATTCTGCATGATACCTACCAACACTACTGTGGAAATGAAATAAGGGAGATAGGTAACCATCTGAACGACTTTCTTATAATGCCGCCCCCGCATTTCATTAATTGCCAACGCAAGGAGGATAGGCATGGGAAAGCTGATTACAAGGCTGTACAAACTGAGTGCAAGCGTATTTCTCATCAAAACCTTGAAATCCGGTGTGGTAAAGAAATTTTTGAAGTGTTTTAATCCTACCCAGTCGCTCCCCCAGATTCCACCCCGGATAGAATAGTCCTTAAACGCAATAACCGCCCCGCCCATAGGGAGATAGGCAAAAATAATCAGATAGGTAACAGGCAAAATCAACATCACATATAACTGCCAGTGCCTTTTTACCTCCGTAGATATCCTTTTCCCCAAACTTTTCTTGGCATTCGGCTGGTTTAACATAGCCGTCCCCTTTACCCTGGTAGCTTTCACCGCCATATATATTTCCTCCTCCCTACCAAATGTTAATTGTTATATATATAATTAGCATCCTACATGTGCTTTGTCAAGCAGATTATTTATGCAATCTGCACTAATAATTTTTATTTTTAGTCTTGAAACTATTAGAATCAAATATAGGTTTCTATTCTTGACACCAAAACCTTTGGATGATATTATTAACAAAAAGTAAATCGTTTAATTTTTTATGAGGAGTATTACTATGCCTGCTACGCTGAAGGATATTGCAAAAGAAACCGGCCTGAGCACCGCCACCATATCGAAATATCTGAACGGCGCAAAACTCCGCGAAAAGAACCGCATTGCCATCGAGCAGGCGATACGTAAGCTTGATTATACTGTGAATGAGTATGCCCGGGGATTTAAGCTGAACCGGTCACATATTATCGGGGTTATCATTCCGGATCTGAATAATCTTTTTATAACAAACATTCTTGTCCAAATGGAGACTCTCCTCCGGGAGCATGATTACAGTATCATGATCTGTGACTGCCATACGGATGCCGCGCTTGAGCGTGAGCTTGTCCATTTTCTGCTTGGAAGAATGGTAGACGGCATCATTAACATGCCCGTATGTACAACAGGAGAACATTTAAAACCTGCATTATCGAAAAAGGTTCCTGTTCTTGTACTGGATCGTATGATATCCGGGCTGGAAGGGAAAATCGACAATATTCTGATTGACAATACCTGCATTGCCCGCAAAGCCGTTCAGAGCCTTATCGACCAGGGGCACCGGCAGATCGGCCTGATTAGCGGTCCCACTGACTATTCCACCTCACGGGAACGTCTGGAAGGCTATCGGCAGGCATTAGCGTCCTCCAAAATCCCCCTAAATGACAGCCTTATTGTCTGTGGTGATTTTACTCTGGAAGGAGGATATGAAGGTATATGCCGCCTGCTAAAAGGCAATCCGAATATGACGGCTGTCTTTCCCACGAATTACGATATGACACTGGGTGCCTTTATTGCCCTGAAGGAACAGAATATCCGGATTCCGGAGGATATTTCCTTTATTGGTTTCGATGATATGGGGCTGGCCAGAGTAACGCATCCCCCTTTAACTATAGTCGCACAACCGCTTGAACAGCTTGGAATTTATGCGGCCAAACGTATTCTCAGCAGATTGGAAAATCCGGAGGATGTTCCCATTTCTATCACGCTTTCCGCATCGCTTAAGCCGGGTTCCTCCATAGGCGTCCCCCGCCACGCAGAAGATGAGTGATTAAAAAAGCAGCATAAAAACGACGTTTTTCCAGGCTTTTCTGGCAACAAAAAAACGGCAGCTAACCTGCCGTTTTTTATTTTAAATAAAGAGGGTACAACCCTGCTGTTTGAAATGCTCTATTTTCTGATCAATCAGCTCCACCGGCACATCCAGCCGTCCGGCCAGGCACCTTTTACACAAAAACTCCGCCGCGCCCCTGTTCACGAACTTTTTATATGCGCCGATTTCATTGTAGGTAAGCTCTTTACCGCATTGAAAGCACGCGGACATTATAGATCAACCACCTTTGCCCGGAATACCTCGCAGTCAAACGGTGCAAGCTCCCTGGAAACAGTGGCGTTCTTCACTTTAATGCTCTCGCCGCTCCACACTTCCTTCATCTCCAGTGTTTTCCCTGTAGAAAAGCCCAGGCCCACTTCATCCAGGTTAAACCTGGCAACCGCCTTTTCCTCACTCATATTGAACAGGCCAATCGCAAGATCCCCGTTTTCCAGCTGCCTTGCATAAATGAGCATATCGTCCCCGGCCCAGATTCCCTGCAGTTTATAGGCCTGACGGCAGGCGCTGTCCTGGTTGATACGGATCAGCTCTTCATTTCCCAGAATCTTCTTCGTTTCCTCCGTCATACTGCGCACATCGCAGCCGATCATCAGCGGTGAGCCAAGCAGGGACCAGATGGAAAAATGTGTCTTGTACTGCACGTCGCTGCAGCCCTTCAGGCCCACATTTCCATTGCCGTACATGCCAACGATCAGCATGTCCATATCATTGAAGCAGCCCACGCCATTATAAGGATGCAGCTTCTCCTGCTGCTTTACCAGATCCTTTACAGACTCCCATGTATCGAAAATATCCCCGGTGGAACGCCACATGGAGGCTGCGGAGGTTTTAATCCATTCATGGGTCTGATCCGCTCCCCAGGAGCAGGCGCTGAAGAGGATATCACGACCGCAGTTTTCCAGGGCAAGCCCCATACGCCTGTACAGGTACTGCCCATGAATGATAGGGCTGTGATAGCAGTAATCATATTTCAGGAAATCCACGCCCCACTGCGCGAATGTCTCCGCATCGATGAACTCATGCTCAAAGCTTCCCGGATAACCGGCGCAGGTCAGGTTCCCGGCGCAGGAATACATGCCGAATTTCAGCCCCTTGCTGTGCACATAATCCGCAACAGCCTTCATGCCATTGGGGAATTTCCCAGGATCCGGCACAAGCCTTTCATTTTCATCCCTCTCACGCAGGGACCAGCAGTCGTCGATGACCAGATATTCATAGCCCATCCGGGGAAGCCCTGCTTCCACCATCGCATCCGCTGTCTCAAAAATCAGTTTTTCATTGATGTTCTCTCCAAAGGTATTCCATGAATTCCAGCCCATGGGCGGCGTTAATTTAACCATACTATTGACCTCCAAATTCCTGTTGGGTTATTATGTAGCTGTGCGGAAGGCTGTGTAAATGCCATGCGTTCTGTCTGCGGCGGGGAGCGGGAGCTGCTGGAAAACCGCCCCGCCGAACCCTGCCGCAGACAGAAGGCACGGCATCGCCGCAGGCTTCGGACATTTTTATTATAGAATGGATTTTAAGAACATTTCCATATAATTTGGTTGCAAAAGCATGTACTTTTCGTTCATTTTGGAAGATTCAAAAATTAGGAAGGGAGGGTTGACCTTGGAAGGATATTCGGAGGAAACGGTGCGGCTTGTGGGGTATGGCCGGGAGGATTGTTCGGATCTGCATTCCTGGGGGCCAGGGGTCAGGGCTTTTTATATTATTCATTATGTGATCCGGGGCGCAGGGTTTCTGGAGTGCGGAGGAAAACGGTTTCGGATTACGGCGGGGGAGAGCTTCCTTTTGTACCCTTATACGGAGCTTTTTTATTATCCGGACCCGGAGGATCCCTGGGAGTATACGTGGGTGGATTTTACGGGGAAGGAGATCGGGCGGCTTTTGTCACGTACCGGATTCTCTTTCTCCTGGCCGGTTGCTCCTGTGATTGGTGCAGAGGATATTCTTCCTTTGTTTGACAGGCTTGGGCGGCTGGATTTTCTTTCCCGGGGAAAGGGGGAGGCAAACGGGCTTTTGCTGGCGATTCTTGGTGTTTACGGGGATATTTTTCCGGCGCCGCAGGTTCCCGCCCGTAAGGAGGATGATCGGCTGTCCACCGCGCTGCTGCTGATTCAGGGTAATTATCATAAGGCGGACTTTAACGTGGAGCGGCTCTGCACTGCCATGCATGTGAACCGGGTCACGCTTTACCGTCTTTTTTCCGGGAAACTGGGGGTGTCTCCTAATGGGTATATTTCCCATTACCGTCTGGAGCAGGGGAAAAAGCTTCTGGAGATGGGCTTCTCCGTGAAAAACACGGCGCTTTCCTGCGGCTTTTCCGATCCCTTTTATTTTTCCAGGGCCTTTAAGGCATATACGGGAATGGCTCCGGCGGCCTATAAAGCGGGGCCGCCGCAAATCAGCTGAAACCAGCTGTCCCGGATATACAAGTGCGTAACCCTTCCAATATAATCTTACCATTCATTTCCGCCTGGCTGAATCACATAAAATGAACATCTGCAGGGAGCTTCCGCCGGCCGTAACCAACCGGCCGACAGAAGCTCCCTGTTTTTATTCCATTCCACAGTTGTTTTATTCCGCACGTTTTTACATTTAATTTTGGTAAAACATCGGCAAAATTTTTCAATAACCGGCAAAAAAATAAACGATGGGATAACTTTTTCCAGTATTTTACAATTCAATTGACTATAATTTTCGGATGGATTACAATAGATTTACCAAAAATTGGTAGTAGAAACTCTGGTAACTATGTGCATGGAAGGGTACGGCAAACCAGTAATACAGCAAAGATTATCCGTCCGGGACAGGGAGGAAAATCCTCTGCTCGCAGAGAGCAAATTTCTAAAGAAATTGCATTTTGCTCCGCAAAACAGGGAGGAAAAATCCTCTGCCCTCAGGAAGCAAATTTCTAAAGAAATTGCTTTTTGCTTTGCAAAAGAAAGAGGATTTCGTCAACGGATAAAAGGGGGAGCTCTATATGGCATGGTATTCCGGTACTTTTTATTGTGGGCATGAAGGCTACATAAACATTATCGGGCCTCTGAAGAACAGGGAAAAAATGAGAGAGTACAAGTTTTCCGGCCTCTGCCCGGCATGCTGCAGGGAAGCGCTGCTGCAAAGCCGGAACGAGCAGAACGCCGCCGCCAGGAAGGCCGCCGCCCGCATGGAGCTGCCGCCGCTTGAGGGCAGCCGGAAGCAGGTGACCTGGGCGGAAACTCTCCGCGTGGAAGCGCTGACCCGCCTGCAGGCCTTTATCGATAACCCGCGGAATGTCGATCTGGTCGTCAGGCGCATGACCTACGAAGCGCTGACTCCCATCGAACTAAATGCCGGGGAACTTCCTGTGATATTCCAGGAAATCGTCCAATATCTCATTCATGAAAAAACAAAGGCAGCCTACTGGATTAACAACCGTTTCAATAAGGATCTGTGCAACCTGGAGCAGCTTCTTCCCGAATATCTGGAATGGAAGAAATGGTGCCGCCCTGAGGAAAGCAGCGCCGATCCCGGCTTTATTTCCAAGGATTCCATTATTGCCCCCCATGCTCCGCAGTACGCCGGCATCGTGGAAATCAGGGGGGATGACAGCGAGATCCTGGCCATTTATGAGAAAAACGACCGATTCCGGGAAATTATCCGGGATATGGATTATGAATGGAATGGAAGCTGCTGGTACCGCAGGCTGAATGCCTGCCGCGGCCGTTTTTGCGACCGTGCCGCCGAACTTGGCAATCTTCTGCTCAAAAACGGCTTCACCGTATCCATAGCGGACCGCGAAGCCCGTGAACAGGCCATTACCGGCAATTTTCTTCCTGAACATAAACGCTGGATCAGCAAAAGCAAAAAAGGCAGCTTCTTTTACATTGCCATATCGCCCAATATGCCCAGGGAAATCTCTGTGAACCTGAAAAAAATACCTACCTCCAACTTCCACTCCGGCGGCATCTTCCTGGAGCCGTCGCATTATGAGGAACTGGAGGATTTTGCGGAAATGTACGGATTCCGCTTTGATCCGGAGGCCAGGGAGCTTCTTGAGTCCTACAGATTGACTCTGGACAGCGCGCCCCGCGTATCCCCGGCGCCTCCAAAACCGACGGAAGATATCAACAACCTGCACAAAATACTGGAATCCTCCGGAGCCATTCTGGATGATCTGGCGGATAGTGACTGATTATGCATTTGACAAACAAGCTCCTGGACTACCAGGAGAATGCGGTAGAAAAATTGAAAAAGGTCAAGGTGGGCGCCCTGTTCATGGAACAGGGCACAGGCAAAACCATCACTGCGCTGGAGCTTTGCCGGCTCCGTCTGGAGGCCGGAAAGGTTACCCACATCCTGTGGCTCTGCCCCTGTTCCACCAAGCAGAACCTGAAGGATGAGCTCATCAAGCAGTCCCCCCGGGAAATGCTTGAGAAAATTACCATATGCGGCATTGAGACACTTTCCCGGAGCCTTCATGCCAACAGCTATCTCCAGCTGCTCACCGAACGGGAAGCCTGCTACCTCGTGGTGGATGAAAGCCTTCTTATTAAAAATCCCTACGCCTACAGGACACAGAACATAGACCGGCTGTCCTCACGGTGCGAATACAAGCTGATTCTCAACGGCATGCCCATTTCCAAAAACCAGGCCGACCTGTATGCGCAGTTCCATGTGCTTGACTGGAGGATCCTGGGCTATAAAACCTACTGGTCCTTCGCCGCCAACCACATTGAATTTGATCCGGAAATTCCGCAGAAAATCATCCGTTGTCTGAATACGGATTATCTTGCCAGAAAAATATCCCCCTACACCGTGCAGGTTACCAAAAAGGACTGCCTCGTGCTTCCTGATAAAAGATATACCATTAACTACTTTCCGCTCACCCCGGAACAGAACGCCCATTACAACAGCGTGGCCGACACCCTGCTGTTTCACCTCAACGAAATGCATCCTGAGACAATATACCGGCTGTTTTCAGGTCTGCAGGCCGTAACAAGCGGCTTCCGTGTGAACTTCCGCAAAAGCGCAGTATCCGGCTACGAGCATATCGTAACCTCGCCCTTTTTTTCGGAGCCTACGGATAACCCCCGGCTGCAGCGCCTGCTTACCGTACTTGACAACCGGAATAAATACATCATTTTCTGCAACTATACCTATGAAATCGATGTGCTGTGTGAAATCCTTTCCAGAAAATACGGCCCGGAAAACGTGGCGCGCTTTGACGGTTCCCTTCCTATGAAAAAAAGGCTCCGTAACCTGGAGGAATTCAGGGAATCCGCCACCTTCCTCATTGCCAACCGGGACTGCGCGGGCTACAGCCTTAACCTGCAGTTCTGCCATAATATCATCTACTATTCCAACGGCTGGGATCTGGCCACCCGCCTGCAAAGCGAGGACCGTATCCACCGGATCGGCCAGGATCAGGACATCCGCATCCGGGATATTTGTGCGTATAACACCCTGGATGAAAGAATCCTCAGCTGCCTGTACAGGAAGGAAAAGCTTCTGGAAGCCTTCAGAAACGACATTAAAAACATGGAAAACAAAAATGGAATCGCGGAATGGGTATTTTACCGGCAGCCAAGCCGGAGCCTGATGGACTGCGACGATTTGGAGGAACCCCGCCATGCCTAAAATATACCGGGACAAAAACGTATATGAAGCCGCTATGGAGCGGTACGATATCATTTATAAAAATTTCGATCACATTTATTTCAGCGTTTCCGGAGGAAAAGACAGCTCCATCATGCTGCAGCTTGCCGTCGGTGCCGCCCGCCGGACCGGGAAAAAAATCTCAGTCCTCTACATTGATCTGGAGGCCCAGTACCAGGCAACCATCGACCACGTGGACGAGCTTATACGTTGTACGGCGGATGTGGTGGACGCCTGGTACTGGGTAGCCATGCCGCTATCCCTGCGAAACGCCGCCTCCGCCATCCGCCCCAAATGGATCTGCTGGGACAAGAAACAGAAGGAAAAATGGGTGCGCCCCCTTCCCGACAGGGAGGACGTGATTATGATAACGGAGGACAGCTACCCAAAAGAATGGACCTGGTTCCGAAGAGGCATGGAATTTGAAGAGTTCATCCTCTTTTTCGCCCAATGGTTCTGCACCGCCCGCAAAGGCACTGCAGCCGCCGGCATCGGCATCCGCTCCGACGAAAGCCTGAACCGGTTCCGTACCATTATCAGCTCCTCCAAGGAACGTTTCCAGGATTACCCCTGGACCACACGGGTCAAAATCCATGACAAGCCGATTGACTGCTATAATTTTTACCCGCTCTACGACTGGTCCGCCGCCGATGACTGGACCGCCGTAGCCCGGTTTGACCTGAAATTCAACTACATCTATGAACTGATGTACAAAAACGGCGTGCCCATCAGCGAGCAGCGGCTCTGCCAGCCCTACGGCGACGACCAGCGCAAGGGACTGGATCAGTTCCGCTCCCTGGAGCCGGAAACCTGGGAAAAAGTGCTCTACCGGGTAGAAGGCGTGAATTTCGGCAACATCTACTGCCGCACCAGCCTTCTTGGGAATATTAAATCGGAAAAGCCCGACGGCATGACCTGGGAGCAGTACGCCGTATTCCTCCTGGAAAGCCTGGGCCTCTACGCTCCTGAGGTAAGAGATCACTACTACCGTAAAATCAAAAAATTCCTGGCCTGGTGGGAAAAGGAGGCCGGCATCACCGCAGCTGCCATGCCCGACGATAAATGGAATATCCAGGGCTTCCGCCAGGCTCCTTACTGGAAACGCGTTGCCCGCGCCATAGAAAAAAATGACTTCTGGATGTCAGGGCTCAGCTTCAGTGAAACCAAGGGTGATGTAAAACGCCTGTTTGAGCTGAAAAAGAAATATGCCGGCATCATCCGGCGGGATATCCAGTCCACAAATAAGCAGCTCAGGGAGGCTGCCGGGAGGATTGAAGATGAATTTGCAAAAGAGGGAGTTTAAAGAAGACTATGACAAAGCCGCCTTTTATTCCATTATGGGTGAGTTCTTTGCCGAAAAAAAATACCGGGACGAGATGCCCTATCTGGTAAATACCGAGGAAAAGGAATGGTGCCTGTTTTTCGCAAACGGTAAGCTTGCAGGCTTTTATGCGCATGAGGAAAGGGAACGGCACACGGCCATATCCGGCGTATATGTGCTTCCTGCCTTCCGCCAGTATGGCGTCGGCACCTTCATGCTGGAGGACATGCTCCGCTCCTTCCCCACCGTGCGCATGGTCACCTCCAGCCCCAGGCTCATCGCCATGCTGGACGAAAGAGGGTTTCACCGCCTTTCCCGCCGGGGCAGCTATATTACCATGGAAAACTGATCCCGGATTACCCATACATACAACAGAGGAAACAAAAGAGGAAACAAAAATGGATTTGAATCAACTAATAGATGAACTGCAGGAATACATCACCTCCATTGATGATTTTTCCGAAAAGGTGGAAGCGATCAACAAAATCAGGAAGGGAATCTCCCAGGTCAGCCCTTTTCAGGAAGAGCCTACCGACTGCGTGCTCTGGGTCAGGCAGGAAAATGTGCAGGCCAACGAATACAACCCCAACCACGTGGCTTCTCCCGAAATGACCCTTCTGCACACCAGCATCCGGGAGGACGGCTACACCATGCCCATCGTAACCTATGACATGAGAAACGGAAGCCGTGAAATCGTGGACGGCTTCCACCGCAACCGGGTGGCCCGGGAATATCCCGACATCCAGCAGCGCGTCCACGGCTACCTTCCCGTCACCACCCTGAACAAGCCCCTCGACCAGCGTATTGCCGCCACCATCCGCCATAACCGCGCCCGCGGGACCCACGGCATCCGCCCCATGAGCGCGATTGTCATGGATCTCACCCGCTCCGGCTGGACCGACGAAAGAATCTGCCAGGAGCTGGGCATGGATCTGGATGAGGTCATCCGGTTAAAACAGATCACCGGGCTGAAGGAAGCCTTTATGAACCATGAATTCAGCAGGTCCTGGGAGGAATTTGAGAAAAAATATTATCCGGAGGAATAGACTGCCGGGCTGCAGGCTTTCAACTACGGGAAAGCCTGCGGATTATAAAGTGCTGTTTCTGTTCTTCTCCCTTACTAATTTTATAAGCATTCTTCAGAAGCGCTATACCGGGCAAATCGCCTCCCACACCGCATACCTTTGCATCCACATGCAGATGGATATGCCCTGAATCCCTCAATTCAAAAATATGCTCTGCCATGTCCAATGCCTCCTGACTGTACATATGAACACTGAAATTCATTCCGTCCCATGCCGTTATTTCTCTGTCGGCGGAATTATTATAATTATTTCCCTTATAATAGGCATCCACAAAGCTATTTATCTTGTTATCTATTCTTATGCCTGCTCCTGATTTATCCGTAATTTCCAGAAAACGCACATCACAGCGGTTACCGTTTTCCTGCGGCCGCATATATCTGTGTTCCAGGTCGGCTGCCTCCCCTTCATAAAGCCCAAAACGAGTGCCGCCTTTCCTGTCACAATAGCATTCCTCCGGCCCCCTGCCATACCACTTTACCCTGTTATAGCTTCCCGGAAGTTCCATGCGCATTCCAATACGATAGAGATCCACTTTTGGTATTCCATTCTGCTCTGCTTCTACCGCTCCATTTTCAAATATTGTATAAATGAAGGTTAACGGCCCTTCAAAAAGTGAATTTGCAAAAACTGCCCTTACTTTGAGCATACCGTTCTCTTCACAAAGCTCAAATTTCTCTAATTTTCCTTTATCAGCCGCCCCCTGCAGGATATCAGATGCGAAGAGCCTTTTTACCATATCTTCATTTCCAAGTCGTTCCAGTAGTTCTCTTCTGCCGAAATTAATGATTCCCCTGTCATTATCCGTTTTTGCTCTGTAATATTCCGCTTTCATTGGTATGCAGAACAAGTTCCCGTTCCCATAATCCAATTCACTTATCCAACCCGTTTTACGGTCAAAAGTGATTTTCCATGCACCGCCGGCATTTCCTGTAATCATTACCTTTTCTTTTTTGCATAAGGTATGTATCCCCTGACTTACCAGATCTGTATTTTCATGCTGTTGTCCGTGCTCCGGTATCCCATACTGAAGGATAAACTGTTCAAAAGCTTCCTCTTCTCCTTTCTGTGCCCACAGACATCCGCTTTTCCTGCACAGTGATACCGTCAGTATATATTCTTCCCCCGGCAGCATTTTTTCCTTAAAAGGGATTTCCCATTCACCTTCCGCTCCAGGTGCCAGTGAAAATGGCAAACATCCTTCTTTTATTTTCCAGCCATTTTGCGCAACCTCCCAATGAAGCTCATAGATGCTTCCATCCAGAAACCGGTTATCATTCTGTATTACTATTTTGCCATCCTCCTTTCTCCGGATCCGGAAATTCTGGTATGTCTTTTTTACCTGGATTATAGCCGGATGCGGGCTCCGATCCGCTCCTGTCAGTCCGTTGGCACAGAAATACCCGTTTGTTTTTCCTTCCCCGAAATCACCGCCATACAGCCATTTTCCATTTACTCCGTGAATCGCCTGATCCGTAAAATCCCATATAAAGCCGCCTGCCATTTGATCACAGCCCTCAAAGATGTCCCAATATTCCTGGAAATTTCCCAAACTGTTTTCCATGCAGTGTGCATATTCACACAAAAGTATAGGACGTCCCGCATATTCCTCCTTTTTCATTCTCACGCCTTCCGCCAGTCCCATAACGCCTTCCACATCAATATCCTGCCCGGATGCCATCAGTTCCATTATTTCTACAGGGTAGTACATGGCGGAAAGGAAGTCGGAGCATTCCTTCCTTTTATCTCCTTCATAATGCACTGGCCGGGAAGGATCCAGCTTTTTACAGGCGTTGTACATCCACCTGAAATTTTCCCCTTTTCCGGCTTCATTTCCCAAAGACCAGATAATAACACAGGGATGATTCCTGTCGCGTACGATCATACGCTCAAGCCTTTCCTCAAGGACAGGCCTGAATTCCTCTCTGTCTCCGGGGATGCTGCTGCGAACCCCATGGGTTTCAAGATTGCATTCATCCATTACATAAAGCCCATATCTGTCACATAGCTCATAAAAATATTCCCCATCCGGATAGTGGCTCGTCCTTACCGCATTTATATTATGCCGCTTCATAATACGGATATCTTCCTCATAACGTTCCCGGGAAACTGTCCATCCTGTATCGCCGTCAAAATCGTGTCTGTTTACTCCTTTCAGTTTCACTTTTTGTCCATTTACATAAAATATTCCATCTTTTATCTCTATTTTTCTGAATCCATATGATATGGATTTTTCTTCGAAGCTTCCATCCTCCATTACAACTGCTGCGTAAAGCGTATACAAATTAGGTATTTCTGCACTCCAAAGCTTTGGCTGACTTATCATCCCTTCCAAAACCACAATCCGACCTTCTCCCGGCTTCAGAAGCACCTCTTTTTCCCCAAGCTTCAGCTTTTCTCCTTCATCCGTCAGCCAGCCTTCCACGGTCACTCTGCGTGCTGCTGTATCCCTGTTTACCAGTTCCGCCGTCAGCCTGCAGTCTGCCCTGGTATAATCCTCAGCTAATATGGAATCCAGATGGAAGTCTCTTATATGCACCCTCTCCTCCGCCTGCAGATATACATCCCTGTAAATACCTGAAAACACCCACATATCCTGGTTTTCCAAATAAGAGGCATCCGTATATTTCCTTACTGCAGCTACGATTTCATTCTCTCCTTCCTGAAGAAACGAAGTTATTACAAACTCAGCCGGCAGCATGGAGCCCTTGGAATATCCGGCTTCTTCACCATTAATAAAAACTGTCAGATCCGATTTGGCTGATTCAAATACCAGATAAATCTCCCTGTTTTTCCATCCTGCCGGGACGCTGAATTTTCTTCTGTAAATTCCAATTTCATTAATCTTTGGATCAATATAAGGTATTCTTTCCGGGTCAGTATCCACGCCCTCCGGAAAGCTGTGGGCAAGATAGATCGGCGGCCTTCCCCAGCCCTGAAGCTGCCATACGCCCGGAACCGTAATCCTGCCCCACCTCGAAATATCCGTGCGGGATTTTTCTTCCTTATCTTCATCGATTATATTTTGGCTTACGAAAAACTTTTCTATATCCGGCAGTTCATCTCCTTCCGCCAGCATAAAATCCCAGCTTCCATTCAAACTGAGCCTATATTCCTCATAATCTCTGCTTTCATCCTTTCCAGGCTTCTTACGGAATGGGCTGGCCATTACCCTCGCTTTTTCCTTATTTCTTCCCGTTACCGAAAAATCCATCCAGGCTTTCTTCTCATCTCTTTTCATTATTCCTCTGCCTCCTCATTTCTGCTTTCCGCTTCCAGTTCTTTTACAATCCCCGCATGTACCTCCTCTGTCAGGCCATAAAAAAACATGGGTACCATAGCCAGCGCAAAAGCAGCGGCAACCACAAGCGTCATCATCATATGAAACGCCATAAGTGTTGTACCTGTCTGCACCTGGCCTGGGGTATAACCGGTAACAGTCAGTATCAGGCCAATCAATCCTCCGCTGAGGGCAAGGCAAAGCTTGGAGACAAAGGTCTGTGTAGAACTGATCAGCCCTTCCCTTCTCTGTCCGGTTTTCCATTGGGCGTATTCAATGGTATCCGCAATCATGGCAGATTCCAGTACCAGAATAAACCCAAAGCTCACACAGGTAAGGGCTATCATTAAAAATACCCGTACCGTATCTGTATACTCTGTAAAAAAGAAAAGCAGATTACTTATCATTCCATAAATACAGGCGCCAAGGAATACTCTCTTTTTCCCAAATTTCTTTGCAAGAACCGGCGCCAGAAGCATACCGGCCAGCATACCGGGAATCGAAAGCGCCGTTAAAATGGATACCAGGGAAAGAGCTCCCAGATTGTACTGAGCAAAATACGGCAGTGTACTGTTCCGCAGCCCGTTCGCAGTAAGAATAATCAGGACGGAAAGTATAATAAGCAGCAGCGGCTTATTGCAGGCAAGCACCTTAAGACTGTTACCCAACCCTTCTTTTTTCTGTTTCACCGGTTCTACATGCTCACGGATATTCCCGAACCCAATCATATAAAAAAAGATACTGAACGCTGCAAATAGAACAGCTGTCCTGAAAAACCCCTTTTCCTGGCTTCCGCCTCCCAGCCGTTGTGTCAACGGAATAATGATCACTGCCGAAATCACCGATGTCAGCGTAGTTGCCGTTCTCGCAATGCTGAAAATTCCGGCTCTCCTACTGCTATCCCTTGTCATGGCCGAAGGCAGGCTCCAGTATGGGATATCCACAGCCGTAAACGCCATACTCAAAAGTACATAGGTTATTGCTGCATAAGCCACCTTTCCGCCTCCCGATAAATCCGGTGTATAAAAATTCAGAATCAGGAGAATTCCTACAGGTACCGCCATAAACAACAGCCACGGTCTGTACCTTCCCCACTTTGTCCTGGTACGGTCAGCAACCATTCCCATCATGGGATCATTGACAGCATCCCAGATACGTGTAAACATCATAATCAACCCTGCCGCTCCCGCAGTAATTCCAAATACATCCGTGTAAAAAATGAGAATATAGCTTCCCCACAGGCCATATACCAGATTCTGCCCGATGCCTGCCGCCGCATGTCCTGCAATCTCTCTTTTCTTTACCACACTCTTCTGGCTTCCGTCTTTTCCAGCCATAAAAATACCTCCTTTTTCTCATTTAGACAGCAACGTTTACCGGCCGGTGCCGCGCTTCTGTATCCAGTGTAAGAAAAAGAAGGCTGTATGTCATTCTCCGAACCTGACACGAATTTTCCTTCGGTGTCATTTTCCGACTTTTTTCCTGTATTCCATTGGTGTCATACGATGTCTTTTATAGAACAGACGATAAAAAAAGGTTTCATTTTCATAACCCAGACGTTCCATGATATCATTCACACTTATTTCTTCTGTCAGCAACAGATGCTCCGCTTCTTCTAAAAGAAGATCCTCCATATAGTTTTTCAGTGAAACACCGGTATATTTACGTACTACCCTGCTCAGATAATCCTCATTATAATGAAATCTTTCAGTCAGCTCCTTTCGTGATATCCGTCTTCTGTTTTCCCTGAGATAAGACATGACTGCCTCTGCCAGCCTGGAGTCTTTTCTAATCCTGACTGTCTGCAGGGCCGGATGATATGCCGTCTCATTACAAAGCCCGGATAGCAGACGGAATAAATATCCCTGCACCACAGTTTCATATCCCGGCTCATGCGCATACATTTCATCAAGTATATCCGCTATGACTGCCTCCTGTTTTCCACTGCAGTCCTGTTTTTCAAAAGTGATGCATCCTTTCAGATTTTCATTTTCTTTTTTTACAAATTCGTTATAAAAACTTCTGAATATTCCGGATTTATCCTCTACAGGCTCCAGCAGCTTCATCATCAGCTCCCGGGAAATACAGAAATAGATAACCTCCGCCTCCGATGATTTCCCCTCTTTCGTATTCTCATAAGCATCCGTTTTCAACGCTTCCTCCAAATGCATGGTATTTCTGTCCAGAAGATAAAAGCCGCCCTCCTGGCTGGAAAAAAGCTGTCCTTCAACTCTCTGTACCATTTCCCCATGGGAAACATACAAAAGCTCATAATAGTTATGTCTGTGAAGATCATACATTTTCGTTTCCAATATCCGATCCATCTGTTCCTGTATACGTCGGCAGCTCCCCTGCTGCAGGATAATATAGTCAAAAATCCCTGCTGCGCTGACAGAAATCAGGTTGATGCCGAACGGAGCTTCCAGATTTTTTATATGGCCGCACTGCCGGTCCTTCAGACGCAGCTGCCCCATTCCTGCTTCCCTCATATCCTCCAGACTGCCTGTTTCATATTTGATCCGGCCAATCACGCACTCCAGTCTGTCCCTTTCCATCACATCTCCCTAAATGGTAAAATATTTATATATTTACCAGAAAACGGCACCTGCCAAAATTAATTCAACAAGTGCCGCCTTCTAACCGCGGCGATGCCGCCGCTTGTATTCTCTTATTTTTCTTTAATAAACTGGGCCACCTGCTTATCCCATACACAGATATGATTCAGCAGCCATTCCACAATGTTCTTCTTCACAGCCTCCACAAAAGATTCGCTGGGGCCTTCCTCCTCATCCAGCATATCCTTCAGCTCGTTAACGGCCTTTACGAAGGAAGCATGCTGCACCTTATGTGCTTCCAGCAGCGGATACTCGTTGTCTGCCTGAAGCTTTTCCTCATCTGCAAAATGAACATTGGTATAATCCATCAAAAATCCCAATGTCTGCACTGCAACCAGCTTCTCCGTACCTACCCTGCAGTCTTCGGTCAGCTTGTTGACCCTTGCAATCAGTTCCTGGTGCTGGCTGTCAATCAGGTCATTCCCTGTTCTCAGCGTATCATTAAAAACAATTGACATATCCTTACCTCCCAAAATCCTCCGGGCAATACGTTCCCCTCTCCCGGATTTCCTCAGATTACTCGGTTACGGAAAACTGGTCCTTGCCTACGCTGCACAGCGGGCATAACCAATCCTCGGGAAGATCTTCAAAAGCTGTGCCGGGATTGATTCCGTTGTCCGGATCTCCAAGCTCAGGATCGTAGATATATCCACATACATCACATACATACTTTTTCATTTTAACCACCTGTTCCTTTCTTAGTTATAATATTTTAACCACAATATAAATTATTATAACAAAAAGGAGGCTATATTACAATCTGTCCGTTTCAATCGCATCCAGTTTTTTTAAACCAGCTCATCCTGGATGCAGGCAGTATTTATGTTCTCTTCTATTGCTCCCTCATTACGGAGCTTCTTCAAATAATCCAATGCGGCTGTGCGTGTATCACCTATAATTCCTGCCTGTGTGGAAATTCCTTTTTCCCGGAAAAGCTCTTCTGTCCGGCCGCCCAGCCCACCGCAGATGACCGCATTCACCTTCTGCTTTTCAAGAAATTCCGGCAGCATGGCAGGACGCAGGCCGGGATTGGGGATATCCGTTTCCTTCATTATCTTTCCGCCGTAAACCATGTAAATATGAAATCTTTCGCACAGTGCAAAATGTCTGGCCACATGGTTACCGGTACTTGCTACAGCTATTTTCATCCTTATACCTCCTGCATATCGCAGGCTTGCCTGTGATACTGCATCAATCAAGCTGGTCATTTGAAAGGAGCCTGTGAAACCTGCGCCTCCCGTTTTTCCCTTCCGCTTTTTTATCTATTAATGGGTATCAAAGCCTGCCCTTAAGCCAGTTCGTCCAGCGTACATTCCAGGATTTCCGCTATCTGCTTCCCAAGCTGTATGGACGCTGCCTTCGTTCCTCTTTCTATCTGGGATAAATAAGACTGCCCTACTCCAATTGCGCCGGCAAGCTCGGCCTGGCTAAGCCCCTTTGCCTCCCGCCTTTTCTTGATATTTTCACCTACAGACATAATTTTCCCTTCTTTCCAGTTTATTACTGTGGTAATATGTTTATATATTACCATGATAATAGTATATCCCACAATTGGTGGATTGTAAATATTTGGTATTACATTTGTTGGATAAATAAAACTATTAAAGGAGTACCCCATGTACGAACCCGCCAATGTCGCCGAACGAATTAATAAGCTTTTGAAAGAAAAAAATCTGCAGCAGAAAGATATGCTTATGGAATGCGGGCTGAACAAAAATACGATATCCTCCATGCTCTCCCGAGGTTCCATGGTTAAGGCCGACACACTTGCCAAAATAGCCGATTTCCTATCCTGTTCTGTTGATTATCTTTTGGGTCGTACAGAAAATCCGGAAATTTACCATTACGAAAAAGCGTCTGAAAACGCAAAAAAAATGGCAGGTAACATTCCTGTCGTAAGTTCCGTTAAAAATTTCCCGATTTTCCATGAAGAAGCTGCCGTACCTGATTTCCATGCTGTGCACAACAGATCAGTAGCATACTCGCTTTATGCTGATGACAATAGCATGGAACCGGTTATCCGTATGCACGAACTAATTGATATTATCCCATTTACAGAGCTGGTTTCTGAGGAAATCGGTATTTTTTTGGTACAGGATGAGACGGTATGCCGGAAAATAAGGCTTTTTGTCGACAAAATAGAGCTTTGTCCATTCAATCCCGATTATCCCACATTACATATTTCCAGGTTTTCCCCGGACCATTTTCAGGTTCTGGGAAAAGTCGCCCTGAATGCCGCACAATACGCGCGTATGAAATCCATTTCCGCATCCGTTCGGAAATGATCCATAATTATTTCGTTTTCCTTCACAATTTCTTCAATTGTTTAACACAAAAAGGTCACAATTATAAGGTATCCTATAACCATAGAAAGCCAATAACGCTTTTTCAATATAGATACTCTTTTTCATAACTCAAGCCAGTACCACCAGGGTACTGGCTTCCTCCCTTTTTATGGGGTGTTTTTATATCTGCGGTTCCCTTTTATTTTATGGGATTCCTACCTGCGTTTTCCCTCCATTTTCTGGGACATATTTCATATCTGCGTTTTCCTTCATTATCCTCCCTCCCCCAAAGTACACAGACCCGGCAAAAAGAAAAAAGGCAAAAAAGCCCGCGGCCAGTGCGCCGCGAATCCTTTTTTGCCCTTTTTTAGCCATTTTTTCTGAACATTTTTTTCTTGAATTAAATTGCATTGATTTGCATTGAGCCGTCTCTGCCCTTTGGCCGCTCCTGCATTTTTCTGATTTTTACAGCGGCTCCGGTACGGAACCGTTACGGGCCTCTTCATTTATTTTGCGGATTACCCGGCAGGGATTCCCCACTGCCAGGGAATTGGGAGGAATGTCCTTGGTTACCACGCTTCCGCCGCCTATGACACAACCGTCCCCAATAGTTACGCCGGGAAGGATGATCACTCCGCCGCCCAGCCAGCAGCCGTTCCCGATTTTAATCGGACGCGCATAGGTACGGCAGAAATATTCCCCGCTTTCCGGATTCCAGTCCGGTGTGAGCCGCTGGGATAATTCCACAGGATGTGTCGCCGTATACAGCTGCACATTCGATGCAATGAGCACATTGCTGCCGATATCGATCCTGTTGCAGTCCACAAAGGTGCAGTTCATATTAACGGAAACATTGCTGCCCACATAAATATTTCTTCCGTAATCACAGATAAACGGCACGCCTACAGATACGTTGGTACCCATGCCGCCGAACAGCTTTCTCAGGATTTCCGTCTTTTCCTTTTTCTGCTCGTAGGCCAGGGCATGGTACTGGGCCAGCAGCCGTCTGGCTGTGCACTTGAATTCCAAAAAGACTTCATCATGACAGTCGTAATACTCTCCGGCCATACATTTTCCCAATTCGTCCATAAGCCACCTCTTTCTAAGCGCTGTTTATATTCTAATATCGTAACAGCGGCTGTAAATAGTGTCAATAATTTATGTACACTTATATTTTTGTCCTGAATGTTATCGTTTTTCCTCCCCGTTTGCTGCTGTGTGCCGAAAGCGGCAAATGCCATTCCTGAATTCAGGCAGCGAATCCTGGAGGGCAAAACAATAATTCCTGTTTCTATGCTGCGCCACCATACCCTGGTCGATGGAATGCATATTGCCCGATTTTATAAATCATTGGACGAACAACTCACCGCTATCGTCCGGCCATAACAGGAGCTGTGCTCTCTGCGGCTCGGTAAAACAGGGAAAGAGCGGGTGCATTGCCGCATCCGTCCTTTCCCTTCCCCCGGAGCATAATTGAAAATTGACCCCGGGCATCAGTTCTCATTTTTACCTGATATCATATACGCTTCTCAGACGGATACCCTCCGTATTTCCTTCCAGAATCTTCACGGTCTTCGTTCCCGCATTCATGTCAAAGAAATTATCCGAAAGCACCAGATTATCCTCTTCATTGCGGATTTCCACGCTCTTCGCATACGCCTGCGCCGTAACGGTGATTTCATCCCCTGCTATCTCACAGGACAGTTGCGGATTCTCATAGCAAAAATACTTGGGATATGAGAAATTAACCGTGCCGTCAGAAACGATCTGTCCATCCATTTCCATCTCATAGCTCACGTAATTGGTGCGAAGCTCCGCTTGCGGATAAAGCACCTTATCCAGCCATACGCTTGTAAGGGCAGGCACCGAAAGGGTTTCTTCGCCTCCCTCAAGGATTTCGGCTTTGGGATTACGCAAAGCCCACCTTACCGTGACCTGCGCCTCCTGCATCGTCTCGTTGGCCACGTTCAGGCGGATGGATTTCTCAAACTCAAAATGCTCCCGGTTCATGTTAGCTTCGGCGCTCATCATGCCCTGTTCCTCACAGGAAAGGAGGACAGGGGCGAAAAAGCGTCTGGCATAATAATGCAGCGCCTTCAGCCTGCCCGCATAGTCCACGCTGGACCAGGATACCACCGGCCAGCAGTCGTTGAGCTGCCAGTAAATCGCGCCCATACAGCGGCCCCGGTTGCGGCGGAAATGCTCCACGCCGTAACGGATGGCATCCGCCTGGAGAAGCTGTGAAGCATAAATAAAAGTGTCAAAATCCGAAGGATATTTATAGGTCTGCTGCATATAGCCCATGATTTTACCGTTGGCGCCATACTGCCGCTGGTGTTTTTCACAGATGTAGGAAAAAGCGTTGTAATCCTCAGGATCGTCCGTGAAGGTTTCGATGGTTTTCAGGGACGGGAACGCTTGGAAGCCAAACTCCGAGGCATAACGGAAGAAATATTTCCGGTACTCGGAAAACGGCCGGTTGCCGTGCCATACCGCCCAGTAATGCACATCCCCTCTGTTCGGATCGTTTGGCTCGTCCAGACAGCCGCCGGAGGAAGGGCTGGCGGGCCAGTAAAAGGCCTGGGGATCATAGGTATGGACAATCTCCGGAATAATGCGCTCAAACATGAGGAAGTAGTCACGCACCTCGCTGGCCTTGGTCAGCCAGCTGTTTTTCTCAAACACGAACTGCTCCATTTCATTGTTTCCGCACCACAGCCCCAGGGAGGCATGATGGCGGATCCTTTTTACGTTTTCAATAAATTCCTGACGGATGTTGGCTTCAAAGGCGGGCGTCAGCTCATATACGGCGCAGGCGAACATGAAATCCTGCCAGACCATCAGTCCCATTTCATCGCAGAGATCGTAGAACCAGTCGCTGGGATAATAGCCGCCTCCCCATACGCGGATGGCGTTGTAGTTGGCAAACCTGGCTTTTTTAAGCAGCTTCGCGGTGGTTTCCGGCGTCACCCTGCCTAACAGGTTATCCTCCGGGATATAATCGCCTCCCATGGCAAACACCGCCACGCCGTTCACCTCATGGGCAAAGCACTCGCCCCATTCATCCTTCCTTCTGCGCATGGCCATGGTACGCAGGCCGATGCGTTTTTCCCAGCTGTCAATTTCCCGGCCGTCGGAATACAGGATCACCTTTACGGTATACAGATCCTGCGCGCCGTAGCCGTTCGGCCACCACAGACGCGGATGTTCAATCCGGATTTCGGAGGGAGAATTTTCCGTCACGCTTTTCGTCCCGTCAGGCGCCGTGATTTCCACCGTATAGCTCATATGCTGGCCGCAGCCGCAGAATAACCGGCCCCCGGTCACATCCATCAGCTTCGGCACCCCATCGGTGATGCCCGCGGTTTCCTCCGTCACCTGAAGCTTCAGGACCACCCCGCTGACAGAACGGTTGCCAAGCGCCGCAATGGCAGCATCGCTGTCCGCCTCCGGCACGCGCTCATGCTCCTGCAGGATCAGTACATTGTCAATCCTTCCCCTGTCTATGCCAAGCAGGGTGACAGGCCGGAAGATTCCCGCATCCGGCAGATGTGCGCCCCAGTCCCAGCCGAACATATAATGCGCCTTCCTGATATGGACAAAGCCCTCCAGCGTATCGTCATTTCCCAGGGTACGGCATTCCTGGAAGGCCTGGCGGATGAATTTTGTGGGGGAATGCAGGACCACCCTCAGCTCGTTGCCTGCGGGCCTGACTTTTTCCTTCACATCATATTCCCAGATACGGTGCATGCTGTACGCATTCCCCAGGTGTTCCCCGTTCAGGTATACATCGGCAATCGTGTCCAGGCCGTCAAAATGCAGAAGCACCCGGTCTGACTCCCGGATTTCTTCCGGGCAGTCAAACTGTGTGACATACTCATAATCATATTCCATCAGGGAAAGGGCCTTGTCCTCATTGTCCTTCCAGAACGGATCCTCCATCCTGCCGTTTGAGAGCAGGTCCCCATATACGCTTCCGGGCACGGAGGCAGGCAGCCATTCCTGTTCTCCCGCACGGCGCATAGTCCAGCCTGTATGTAATGTCTGTTCTATCATCCCAGATTCTCCTTTCCGCGCAGATAATCCGCGTACCAGATGATAATCTCCTGAATGCGGGACAGCTCGGATTCCCGGCTTACGCTGCGGTAGATCTCCTTATAATGATACAGCCAGTTTTCCAGCTCCTCCGCCAGCTTCCATGCATCGGGAAGGCTGCCATAGTTTTTGCCATAAGCCCTGGACGCTACCACCCTGCCCAGCTCATTGAACAGCCGGATGGCGTCCATGGCAGTCAGATAGGGCTTTACCAGCCCTTTGGTACGGCTGTCCATGCGGGCAATGCTTTCATAGACCGCCCCCTTGATTTCCTCCAGGTTCCGGTTCTTTTCCTCCGCATTGTCAAGCAGATCCAGCTGCTGCGCAATATAGGCTTTGTGATCCTCCGCAAATTCAGCCACACCCAGCTCCCGGAAACGGATTGCCGTCTCCCAGCCAAAAGCGCTCTGGTTGGCGGCTGACGCGATAATGCCCACGAATTTTTCTTCCCGGTCACGGAATTCCAGCAGGGAAATCTGACGGTTGATCTGCTCGAATTCAGGGATCTGTGTATTCCAGGAAAAAGCCGCGCCGTATATCATGCCCACAATGCCGAATTCCGGATGGTTCACATGCAGGAAATCGCCCCAGTCCGTATTCAGCAAGCCGATGGAATGGTATTTTACGGCATAGGTACACATCCGCTTAATATTTTCATAGGAATTTTCAATCAGATAAACAAACTGGTTCCAGCCGCAGGCGCCCGGACAGGAATATTGCACCGCTCCCGCATCAGCCAGCCATTTCGTTTCCTCCTCGCGCTGATACTTTGCATAGCCCCAGTTCAGGCACACGGTTTCTTCGGGAAGCTCCTTTATCATCTCAGGAAAACCGCAGATGACATCGCCCCAGAACATGGGACGCCTGCCGTTCTCCACCAGGAATTCGCAGAGCGCCTTTACGAAATCAATGTAAATCCGATCCACGCCCTTTTCCCGGGCCGCTTCCCTGCTCTTTCCTTTTCCCAGATCAAAGGTTTCGTCCGCACATATGTTAAACTGCTTTGAAGTAAAAAGAGGCATGAACTCCGCGATTTTGCCTTTGATAAATTCCAGGCTTTCCGGATCCGTCACATTAATGGTGTGATGGTGCATCCTTCCCCGCAGGGAAAAAGGCATTTTCTCCGAATCCTCCAGCTCGCACAGATGGGAGTAGCCCTGGGAGCTGAGCACCTTGTAGAGATGGCCGAAGCAGGACAGGGAAGGCACCAGCTCTATCCCCCTCTCGGCGCAGTACCGATCCAGCTCCAGTATTTCAGCTGCGGTCAGCGGCGTATCATCCCGCCAGATTTCACTGAAATCACGGAACAGGAAGGTATGCTCAATATACAGCTGAAGCTGGTTCATTTTATAATACGCCATTTTATCGGCCATTTTTTTCAGGAAGGACAGCTTTGGCACCCGTCCTCTGGTAATGTCATGGTAAAACCCTCTGTTGGGGATGTCCGGCTCGTCCTCAATGGTGACGGCAGGAAGCACGGCTCCGCACTGCGCAGCCATCTGCAGCAGGGTCTGGCAGCCGTACCATACGCCGGCCTCCCCTCCTGTAATACGCACATTTTTTTCATCCACAGTGAGCCGGTAGCTTTGAGGCGCCATCTCCTCCGACTGCGACAGAATCACATCGCCCGGACGGCCCGTCCCCCTGGTCAGCGCAGGGGCAAAGCCCAGCTCCTCCTTCAGCGCCTCCACAGCCAGCTTTGCCTGGGCGGTCAGCTTTTCGCCGCAGGACGGCTCCAGCACCACATAGCTTCCATAGGACAGCGTAAAATGGCTGCCCGGTTCTCCAAATTCGATGTTTTTGGGTTGCGGTATCAGATACATGTTCCCTCTCCTTTTGCTCGTATAATTTATGTATTGTTTTCGGAAAGCTTTGTAAACGCGGCCAAACCGCAGGGTCACAGCTCCTTATATTTTGTTATTGTTCACCCCGTGACCAGTAACTATATTTTTCCTTCAGCAAAGGAATGCCGTATTCCCTCGGCGTGCCTGCCAGACGGTCCAGATAAGCCTCCAGGTGGCCCCGGCAGTGCTCCGGCCCTCCCTCGCGCATGACGGTCCACATGGGGTCCGCATCATAGGCTGAGGTTTTCATCATTTCATCATTCCAGTCCAGTATCATCCTGGCCCCGCGGGCACACAGCTCAGGACGCTCCTCTGCCAGGTTGTGCTGCTCATGGGGATCCGCCTCAAGATCAAAGAGCATTTCATCCGGAAGCAGATGATAGCCGCCGTGCACCGTACGGATATAAATATAGTTGTCAAAGCGCACGCTTCTCTGGCACACATGGGCGCACTGGGTCAGCACCTCACAGGGCCTGGAGCAGTCCTTCCCCTCCCGCAGCGCGGCCGCAAAGGAAACGCCGTCATAACGGTAATTTCCAAAGGTCTGTGTCCCCAGAAGCTCCTGTACGGTAGGCAGCAGATCCACATTATCATGGAAGCCCGTCACCCGTTTTCCACCCTCCACGCCGGGCCAGCGGATGATCATGGGAATCCGGCATACCGGCTCGTCCGCCATGCCATGTTCTCCGTATACGCCGAACTCGCCCAGATCCTCTCCGTGATCCGCCGTGATAATGATTGCCAGATTTTCATCATAAAGCCCATGGGACTTCAGATAATCCAGAACCATTCCGATATTATCGTCCGTATAGCGCACCCCGTCGTCATACAGATCAATCAGATGCTTCGCTGCCTCCCTGTCCTCCAGCCTGCCCGGATGCTTGGGCCACTGAGGGAAGGTATCGTCATTCCACATATTGATTTCATTGGCGCAGTGAGGCCCGATATGAAGCAGGTGCTCCCTGAAAATATCATCAGTAATCCAGTCGTCCGGCAGCGGCGTCCCCTGGAAATGGCTCTCATAATCCGCAGGCGTGCGGTAAGGAGTATGGGGATCCCAGTAATGCACATGCAGCATCCAGTTATCCTCCTCCCCATTTCTTTCCAGCCAGTCCAGCACATGGGGCGTCACCATTTCCGCGGATTCCCCTCCCCGGTTCCCCACATTGAAGCATTCATGAAAGCCGGCGTTGAACCACCAGGCCGAATGGCGCTCCGCAAAGGTGGAAAAGGACACCGTATGAAAGCCTGCCCGCCGAAACTGCATGAACAGCCCGTTCTCCGACATCAGATCCGTAAAGCCCCTGCTTTCCCCCTGCAGACGCATATCCGCCGCTGTGCCGCCGTGTCCCACGATTCCGTTATGGATGCCGTACTGCCCGGAAATCAGCGATGCCCGGGAAGGCAGGCAGGGCGCATTGGGACAATAATAGCGGTCAAAGCAGACGCCCTCCTCCGCCACGCTGTCCATCACCGGCGTGGTATCCCTGCCGTACCCGTAACAGCCCATATGATCCGCCCTCAGGGTATCAATATCAAACATTATTACTCTCATTGCATTTTCTCCCTTTTCTCATTGTGTCTTCACATAATCAGGTTAATTTCCAGCTGTTTGTCCCTTCACAGTCCGGCCTACCGTTTCGCCCGCATATCCGAGGGCGTGGTATTATAATAGCTGTGAAAATGCTGGTAAAAATAATTCATATTGGAATAACCCACATCCGCCGCGATCACCGCGATTTTTTCATCAGAATTCAGGATTCTTTCCTTCGCCACATAGAGGCGGTAGCACATGAGATATTCCGAAAATTTCATCCCCGTTTCCTTAATGAAAATCTGCCCCAGATACGTGGAATTCATCTTGAATTTGTCAGCAATGCTTTTCAGTGAAATGCGGCCGCCATATTCAACCCTCACCATCATGACAATTTTATGGATCAGCGGCGACATGGCGCCATAGTCCATATTCAGCACCGGATCACAGTTCTTTTTTTCATCCTCTTCCGGAAGCGTTCCGTGAAGCCTCTCCACGATTATTTTTTTCACAACCTCAAGAAGCTTCTTTTTTTCCACCGGCTTGAGCAGGTAGTCCAGCGCGCCGCAGCGGATGGCCTCGCAGGCATAGCTGAATTCATCATAGCCGCTCATCATCACATAATTGGAATGCACCCCCAGGTTATTCAGGCAGTTGATCACCTCATATCCCTTATCGTTTCCGATACACACATCCATCAGGCAGATATCCGGCCTCCAGTCAAGGATGTGCGACATCACCTCCATGGAACTCCGGGCCGTCTCAATCCTGCCGAAGCCCAGGCTTTTCCAGTCCAGAAGACGCTTGATGCCTTCCAGAATATTCGGTTCATCATCCACAATCACTAATGTATACAACAGTTCCCCTCCTTTCCTGCCTGTGTCGGAATAAAGACGGAAATACGCGCCCCTCCCTCCGGGTTATTCCCGATTTCCATAGTAAAATTCTCTCCATAAAAATATTTCAGCCTCATATATACGTTCCGAAGCCCGATATCCGCATCCGGATCATCGCTTCCCTCATACATATTTTTCCTTGTGGCCTCCAGCCGTTCCGGGGCAATTCCCAGGCCGTTGTCCGCCATCAGCACCCTGACGCCCCCGCCCTCAGGCTTTATCTCCAGAATCAGCAGATTGAATTCCGAGTCCCTGTCAAAGCCGTGGGTAAAAAAATTCTCCGCCAGGGGCTGCAGCCAGAAGCTCAGCGTACGTACCTCTTCCGCCTCCTTTTCCACCTCCAGCTGATAAACGAAATTCCCCGCAAACCGAAGCGACATAATCCGCAGATACATCTCCAGCAGCTCCACTTCCTCCTTCATGCTGATCACATCCGGACAGTGGACAATCATACGGTAAAGCGTCCCCAGCTGGGTAATCGCCTCCGCAGTCTCCTCATCCCCCCACATCAGCGCCTTGGAGCGTATGCTTTCCAGCGTATTATACAAAAAATGCGGGTTGATCTGATGCTTCAGGGCGCGCATGGCCGCCTCCTGCTGCTTCAGCTTCAGTATGTATTCCGTCCGGATATAGCCCTCCAGCTTCTGGCTCACATCCTTAAGGGCAATCGCGATCCTTCCGTATTCATTTTTATTCTCCTCATGGATATCCAGATTCTTCGCCACAGAAAAATCACCATTTTCCATAGCCCCCAGCATCTGCATGATATTGGAAAGGAACCGGGCGTCATTGCGTATTCCCACAAAAGAAACCAACAACGCTCCCCCCGCCAGGATAATGAGGACAAGGCTTGTTGCAATCAGGGCCCTTCTGTTCAAATCCCAGATCGTATTACTGTTAATCACTGAAATATATGAAAAATCATACTGGCTGGAAGGAAACACCGTATAAAAAATACGCTCATACCTGTTCCCATAGAACCAGCCCTGGCTTTCCTCCATATTCGCCGCAGCCCTGAGCCACTTCATCTCCTTTTCCTGCCTGTAATCCGCATGAAGTACCTTGTCCCCCTGCATGACAGCCCAGGCCCCCGAAAGGCCCACTCCCCGAAGCAGCTCGTCCCGATCCACCCAGAAGGTAATAGAACCCAGCTGCCTGCTGATGGAATCCGGATCCCGTATTTCAAAAGAAGACAGCATCATATTGCCGAATCCCGGAATTTTCATTGCCTCCTCTTCCGATTTCAGGCCAAAGGTAACATGGATATCCCCGGAAACCCGATCCAGCCATACCGCCTTAGTCCCCTCCCCGGAAACAAAGGTAACGCCTCTCACCTGAATCCTTCTGTTAACAAACAGCTTCTTCATATCCCCCGGCATATAGGCTATCTGCGCGGAGGAGGACTTACTGTTCCCCAGCCTCTTATGCACATATCCGGCCTCCGTCTCCGCCGTAAACAAAGCCCTCGCATCCTGCATCATCTTCCGGCTGGCATAGCAGCTCTCAATATATTCATTGAGCTGATCCTTCACTGTGCCGATTTTCTTCTCAACCACGGAAAAGGCATCCTGCGCCTCCTGCCTCTGCTGCGCCGCCCAAATCGTGGTAAAAAAAACCGAAACGCCCAGAAAACACAACATGCACAATACCAGAATCGCCGCCGCATTTCCCAGAAACTTCCGCCTGTATACCTTTATCTTCAAAAAAGAAATACTATGCTTCCTCATCCCGGCTCCCTTTTCTTCCTGCTTTCCCCGTATGCAACTTTCCGCTTACAGTTCTTTTCTTTACCGCCACTACCATTATACTGTCAAAAACTTCCGCCCACAAGAAAAGGTTATACTTTCAAATGTTTTGTCAAAATTCCCCTGACAATCCCCCAATTTCGAAGCGCCAATACCACAATCTGCCCAACATCAGTGAAAATCCAATCTCTCCTCTGCAGGTTGGACAGAAACAAACCTCCCCGCCGTGAACGTTGGGAGTCCGAACTTCACGCCGGGGAGGCTTGTTTCTAAAGATCACCGCAAGTGCACGATTTCACTTTATTTAAAGAACTCATTAATCTGCTTCTGTGCTTCTCCGATAATCGTATCCAGACCGGAATTCTTTAATTCTTCCAGACATTTCGGAACGGTCGTTTCCGGATCAGACGCACCTGTCAGCATATCATATTTATATTTATCCCAAACTGCCTGGCAGTTTGCAACTTCATTCTGGATGTTTGTGATATCCAGTGCAAAACCAAGACATACGGAGGAAGATGCTTCCTCGTTCTGTTTCCTTACCTGCTCCCACTGCTGAGGATCCGCATCCTCTGTAATGGACATATTGAAGAAGGTGCCCTGTGTGTATGCAGCCAGCGGCCAGTCGTCCCTGAGCTTCTTAATCACGCCGTCGCTCACATATTCGAAGGTATTGCCTTCCACGCCGTAAGCCAGCATATCACGGAATTTGGAATCGCTGTTAACCAGTTCAAGAACCTTCAGACATTCTTCTTTGTATTTGGAGTTAACGGAAATAGCGTTCATGGAACCCTGGATGGTTTCTGTGGAATACATAGGTCCGAAAACCTTGAATACATCGTATTTCTCAACGCCGTTCAGCGTCTGCCAGGTAGCTGCCGCGCTCGGCCAGCCCTGTGCGGAGGAGAAAGGAAGCTTCTTGGGAATTTCCGTCAGGACGTTTGCATCGGGATTCACGATTCCGTCCATATACCACTGATGCAGCAGCTTCAGGTTATCCATGATATCCTGCTGTTCCAGCGTGCAGACTACGGTACGGGACTCATCATCGATTTTTACGCCTATAGGCTGAAGGCCTGCGGTAAGTCCGTCATATTCATTGAAAAATCCGTTGAACGGGCTGCCCTGCGCCATCTGCAGAGGATAGAAGCTCTTTCCTTCGCCTTCCTTCATCGCACGGAAGGGAGCGTCCAGATCCTTCATGGTCTTGATGGATTCCAGGTCAATATTATATTTCTGTACATACTGGTCATCGAAATACCAGAACTGGGTAATGGAGGAATCCTTGTAGCTGGGCACTCCGTATACGTTTCCGCCGATTGTAACACCGTTCCACAGTTCTTCCGGGATAAAGCTGTAAAGATCCGGGGTTGTGGTCTGCACCATATCGGTCAGGTTCTCAAATGCGCCCAGGTTGATAAACTTACTGTAGTTGGTGTTGTTGGTAAACATCATGTCGAAATACTCGCCGGAATTGACAATGGTATTCATCTTCTGATCGTAATCGCCCCAGCCTGCCACCTTGATATCAATTTTAACACCCAGCTTTTCCACCAGGTAATCATTGATATTTGCCAGACAGTCCGTATAGTCGCTGGGAGTGGTGCCGCCCACCGTCCACCATATCAGGGTGGGGATATCGCCGCTTGCTTTATCTGTGGAAGCGCTTGTATCCGCAGTGCTCTCTGCCGCAGGTGTAGACTCAGCCCCGCCTGCTTCCCCCGTTGCCGCACCGGCGCCGGATTCTGTTTTGGAACCGCAGCCTGCCAGCATACCAACACTGAGTATACAGGAAAGACCGATAGCCAATAGTTTCTGAACCGTGTTCTTTTTCATAGTAACCTCCTTAAAGTTTGATTTATATCAACCGGCGGCCCATCCCGCCGGGATGATAACATAAAATTATCTGTGATCAGCCTTTTACCGCGCCGACCGTAAGACCGGAAATGAAATACTTCTGGAAGAACGGGTAGGCACATGCGATGGGCAATACGATAACCACCACAATAGCCATACGGGCCGCTTCCTTGGGCATGTTCGCCACCGTATCCGCCATGCTCGCCCCCATAGTTGCCGCATTCTGGGCCAGCATATTCACATTCGTCATGATGGCGTTCAGCAGAGCCTGCAGGGAATACAGACGCTGGTCATCGATATACAGCATGGACTGGTACCAGTCATTCCAGTATGCAAAGCAGAGGAACAGCCCGATTGTTGCAAGCACCGGCAGGGAAATGGGGAGGACAATTTTGAAAAATATCGTAAACTGCCTTGCCCCGTCCATCTTGGCCGATTCAATCAGCTCCTCAGGAACCGTGGTTTTGAAAAAGGTCCTGCAGATAACCACATTGAAGGAAGAGACGGCCAGCGGCAGTATCAGCGCCCACACCGTATCCTTCAGACCCAGCAGCTGGGAGGTGATAAAGTAGGTGGATACCAGGCCTCCGTTGAATACCATGGGGATAAACACCACCATTGTGAGGAAACCGTTCAGCTTATAGCCGGGACGGGAAAGCACATATCCCATCAGCGTGGTGAGCAGGATTCCCAGCACCGTACCGAATATGGTAACGAAAAGGGAAACGCTCAGCGCCCTGATGATCAGCGTGCTCTGTGTTGCCAGATAGGAATATCCTTCAAAGGATACGATCTTCGGAATAAGATGGTATCCGTAATCCGTAATGGAAGCCTCTGCGGACAGAGAGATGGCAATAACTAGCAAAACGGGAATAATACATACCAGCGCCATCAGGAGGAACATGAGATTCAGCAGAACATTAGCCTTATTGGACACCCTGTTGAAGCGGTCGAATCCGTCCGGCTCATTTTTTCTTTTCTTTTTGATAGTTTCAGCCATGAGGCACCTCCTTAAATCATAGCGCTTTCGCGGTCAACCTTACGCACAATGGCATTGGCTGTCAGAATGGTGATACAGCCCGCCACCGACTGCACAAACGCGGCTGCGGAGGCCATGCCCGTGGTGGATGATTTCAGCTGCTTGAATACGAATACATCCAATGTATAGGAAACATTATACAGAGAATTGGAATCACGGGGCACCTGATAGAACAGGCCGAAATCGGAGTAGAAAATACGTCCCACCGCCATGATGAACATCATGATAATAACTGTCTTCATCAGCGGAAGCGTCACATATCTCATCTGCTGCCACACGGTAGCGCCGTCTATGCCGGCCGCTTCATAATAGGTCTTGTCAATCCCCGTAATTGTGGCAAGATAAACCACCATGCTGTAGCCCAGATTCTTCCACATATACATGAAAATCAAAAACGGCGGCCACAGCTTCGGTTCCATATACCACTGATGCGGGTCCTTGCCCATAGACTCCAGAAGACTGTTAAGCAGTCCCTTGTCAAAGCTTAAGAACGCCCAGACCAGCGCGGTTACAACAACCCAGGAAAGGAAATAGGGCATGAACATCGCAGTCTGATAAACCTTGGCCATTTTCTTGTTATGCAGCTGCCCGATGAGCAGCGCCATCGTTACGGGAACAACAATATTGAGTATGATAAACGCGATATTATACAGAATTGTGTTTCGAAGGATAATCCAGATGTCTCCTGCGGAAAACAGGAATTTAAAATTTTGAAAACCAATCCAGTCGCTCTGAATAATACTTTGCAGGAACCCTCCCTTAATCTTGTAATCCTTAAATGCAATAATAATACCGAACATCGGCATAAATGCGAACAGGAAATACCAGATAGTCGTGGGGAGCGCCAGAACGGTAAGCTCCGTATCATCACGTGTCCAGCGTCTTTTCTTTTTTTTCGTTACGTCCTTTGCAGCCATGTGAAACCTCCCTTTCTATTTGCTTGACGGCGTTCAAAGGGGTCTGATTGAAAGTCCGCCGTCCTCCCGTTTCCCGTCAGCCGGCCTGCCGGAAAACAGCCGCCGGAAACGCGTACGCCTCATTCTTCTGCTGGGGAGCTATTAAGCTCCTTACTTCCGGCCGCTTTATGAATTAATTATAAACTATGCATTTCGCCATTACTATCTAACATTTCTTATATAGTAGTCTAAAAACAATATGTTAATTTTAAAATTTACCTCTACATTTTTATACACATTGCACAATGATTATAGAATAATCCCCTATTTTCCTTATCTTTAATTTGTGTAACTTTTTTAGTACCCTATCTAACGTTTCTGATATAGACATTCTCCTCCCCGCCCGCCTATACTGATTATAAGAAACGCCGCCTCCCCCGGGAATTTGTTGCTGTCCCCTCCCTCCACTTGGATTCCTGGCGCTGCCGCCCTTTGCCCGTCCCCCTTTGTCCGCCTGCCGGCTCGGGTATTGTTTTCTGTAAGGGTCGTCTAAAAACGCCGGTCCTTACGCCGCGTCTTTTGCGGCGTTAGTACCGCTGCGTTTTTAATCGAGCGCAAGCGTGCCCTCTAAGAAACAATACCCGAGCCGGCAGGCGGACAAAGGGGGACGGGCAAAGGGCGGCAGCGCCAGGAATCCAAGTGGAGGGAGGGGACAGCAACAAATTCCCGGGGGAGGCCGCCACAGAACAGGAGGGCTATCTATGCCGCAACCCAATATTTTGCTGATAACCACAGACCAGCAGCGCTTTGACACTATCAACGCCTGGGGCAACACCCACATTTTTACGCCGCATCTGAACTATATGGCCGCCATGGGAACCAGCTACCGCAGCTGCTATGCCTGCTGCCCCATCTGCGTTCCTTCCCGCACCACCATCATGACCGGGCTGCACGGCTATGAAAGCGGCGTGGTCTCCAATGCCACCCACGAAACCGTAATGCGCGAGCAGACCCGCCTGCGCCGCACGCTCCCGGCGCTGCTCACGGATGCGGGCTATCAGACCTGCGCCAAAGGGAAAATGCATTTTGAACCAGCCCGCGCCTGCTATGGCTTCGAACAGATGACTCTTCCCTTAGACTACATGCGCCAGTATGACCGGAAAGCCGAAACCGCCCGCCCCAAAGCGCACGGCATCGGCGAGTGCGAGATGGAACCGGTCATTTCCACAGTGGAGGTAAAAGACAGCATCACCACCTGGATCGTTGACCAGTCCATCGATTTCCTGGAAACCAGGGATACCACCCGCCCTTTTTTCCTCTGGACCAGCTTTACCAAGCCCCATCCTCCCTTTGATCCCTGCCGGGACTTCTGGAGCCTTTATGAAAATATTCCCATGCCCGAGCCTGTTTACGGCGGCTGGTCCCGCGACCTTGCCGGGACGCCCCAGGGCTTCCTGGCAGGCGCTTATGAAAATACGAACATGCATCTGTTCGGTCCCAGGCAGCTGGAAGCATCAAGACGGGCCTATTATGCCTGCATCACCCAGATCGACTATGCCTTGGGCCGCCTTTTCGGCGCCATGCGGGAAAACGATCTGTTCCGGAACACCTGGATCATCTTCACCTCCGATCATGGGGAAATGCTGGGGGATCACCACATGTCCCAGAAAAACCTGTTCTTTGAAGGCTCGGCCCATGTGCCGCTGCTCATTGTCCCGCCAGCAGGAAGCGGCATCCCCCACAACCTGACTGTGGACAGCCTGACGGAAATTGCCGATATATATCCCACCATCCTTGAGCTGGCGGGCGTCACGCCTCCGGAGGGCATCACCGGCCGCAGCCTCCTGGCGCCGGAAAAGCTGCCAAAGGACCGTGTTTTTTATGGAGACAGCCTGCACACCAACTTCTGCGTCATGAAGGACCGGGTCAAGCTGGTATACACCACCTGCGGAGACCATACCCTACTCTTCGATCTGAATTCAGACCCCATGGAGCGCAACGACCTCTCCACAGATCCTGCATGGCAGAAAAAAAAGAATGAACTGTGGCGGCTCCTGTTGAAGCACACCGCCGAAACCGCCCCTGAGGCGCTGGAAAAAAATGCGGACAATGACTGCTGCGATCCATCCGCCCTGCGCTTCCATACCACCCGGCCGCCCCGCTTCCCCGGTGATATGCCCGGACGCTGGTTCGGCTTCCACTACCATGATTACTCGGTGGATACCTTTCACTGAATTAAACCAGCCATCCGGCCTGCCGCCTTCTCCATTTTGCAGGCAGCTCCCGGACATTTCCGTTGTAAAAAAAGAAAAGCCTCCGGCCCTTCCTCTGTCAGCAGGGGAAGCGGCCGGAGACTTTTTTTGTGCGTCCGGCGCACATTAAATACCGTCCCGGCGGGTACAAATACCTGCCGGACGGTTATATCTGCCTTACTTAGCTGTCGTTTTTTTCTGTCTGAAATTCAGTTGCATATATATCCGGGCTTATATCCGGCGGCTGCCGTCCGCCGCACTGCATCCGGTCTTTGATTCCGTCATCGCGCCGGCGGGTATTTCATCCATCCAGTAAGCGCTCGTGCCCGCGTACATACCCTTTCCATCACGGATCTCCACACGGATATAGCCTTCCCTTCCGGATAACTCAAATTCCGCCTCCGTAATGGTCTCGCCTCTGCCGGCCAGCTTCTTATAACAATTCCGCCCTTCCTGGATAACGAAGATTTTTTCCACAGGAGAGGTCTTTACCACCAGCTTCCTGTCACGGATATAAGCCTCCTTAATTTCCGGCCCCATGGAAAAATAGAAATCTCCCTTTTCCAGGGCTTCCATCACCGCGCCGTATTCCAGCTTCTCCGCCTTCACCATAGTAAAGCCGCCGAAGGAATCACACAGCGGCGAATCAAAGGGAAAGCTGTTATGGTTATCATCGGTCGCCACCGTATAAATCCGCTGGCCGGTGCGCAGCATTTCATCATAGGACTGAGGGTTGAAGCCATACAGCCCGTCATGCTCACAGCCGTGGTTATAGATTTCCATCGCCCACAGCCCGCGCAGATCCTTATAATCCTCATAGGTCTGCAGCGACCAGTAAGGATGATTATAGCAGCAAAGGAAACCCTCTGTCTTCATCAGCTCAATATAGCCGTTGATGTACTCCGTATCACTATAACGTTTTAAAGGAAGCGTAATTTTTTCTTCCTTCTCCCGCCGCTCCGGGTGCTTATCATAAAAATTAAAATGATACACCTTAAGCGTGGGCCAGGCATTCTCATGGGCGCTGAACTGATTGATATCCGCCTCAAAAGCGGCGATACTCAAAAACCTGTCATCATTCAGCTCCTCATGCTTACAGTACTGCCTGTGATCCGTAAAGGCCACAATAGAATACCCTTCCTTCTGATACGCCTCCTTCACCTGCTCCGGCGTCAGCGCCCCATCCGAAACCACCGTATGGCAATGCAGATTCGCTTTGTAAAAATTCCCCTTTTCCGGCAATAAATAAAATGTTCCCATGCCCTGCACTCCTTTTTTCCGCCCTTACCGGCTATTTTTTCACCCTGATCTGACAGTAATCCAGCACAAGCTCACAGAATACCGCATTGGCCCAGGAAAACCATTCTCTTGTATATTTGGAAGGATCGTCCACATGGAAGCCCTCGTGCATCATTCCCTTGCCGCCGTCCGTATCACGCATCAGCTGCAGCAGACGCAGCTTTTCTTCCCTCGACGCCTCCGTCAGCCCCTGGATAGCCAGCCCTATATGCCAGATATAATAAGGAGGCACATGGGGACTGCCGATTCCGGCCGCCGCTTTTCCCTTGAAATAATAAGGATTTCCCTCACTCAGGATAAAACGCCTCGTGTTCTCCATCACTTCCCTGTCGCCCTCATAGCCCAGATACTCCATGGCCAGGAGACTCGGCACATTGGCATCATCCATCAGCAGATACTGCCCGTAGCCATCCGTTTCGTACGCATAAATTCTTCCATAATACTCATTTTTAATCACGGCGAGCGTCTCTATGGCATTCCTGACCTCCTGCCGGAAGCTCTCAGCCTCTGCCGCCAGCTCCTCATCCTTCAGGACCTCCCCGGCAATTTCCGCCAGATAACCAAGCACCACTGACGCAAACATATTGGAAGGAATCAGATAACCATATGTACATGCGTCATCGCTGGGACGGAAGCCCGACCAGATCAGCCCGGTCCCGGACTTCACCAACGCGCCCTTCCCGTTCCTGGAAAGCGTGTCCGTAAAATAACAGCCCTTCCTCACAAAACTGTAAGGCGATTCCTCCTCATGATGCTGCTCCGTCCGCCACACCTTGAGGATCCTGCGCACACCCTTTACAAACGTCTCGTCAAACTGATCCGTCCGCCCCGTATTTTTCCATACCAGATAAGAAAGCTGGATAGGATAACACAAAGAATCCAGCTCATATTTCCTCTCCCAGATCCAGGGCCCCATATCCGTCTCATCATGCTCCCAGCAGTTCCCGTTGGCCTCCTGGTTAAACGCATTCGCATACGGATCCAGATTCACATAGAAAAACTGCTTTTTCACCAGCCCCACCAGCATATCCGCGATATCGCCGTCCTCGCCGGCAGCCATCAGATAAGGCCGTATCTGTGCCACGCTGTCACGCAGCCACATGGCCGGAATATCCCCGGTAATAATATATGTAGTTTTGTCAGGCAGCCTCTTCACCGTAGTATCCAGCGTATTGGTAAAACAGTTCACAAACAGCTGCACCATCTTCGGATCCTCCGGGAAATTCTCCTCCACCCTCTTAATCAGTTTAAGCAATGCTTCAGGCAGCATCTTCTCCATCCTGGCTTCCTCCTTCTCTGCGCCGGTCCCCCGGCCCTCTGCTCCAATACCGCCGCCCTTCAGCTTCTAGCTTCTCAAGCCCGGGCGCCGGCACAACACTGCCATATTACCACAAACCAAAATCTTATCCTATCACACAAACCTCATTTTACATATCAAAAATAATAGATTATCCCTGTATTTTTACACCACAGCCGGACATATCTCCCCGGCTTACCATTCCCCAATCAACGGCCTGGGATAAAGCCACCATTTTTCAAAGTCCATACCATACTGAGAACTGCATATATTATTATCTTTCGGATAATCATAGCTTGTCCACTTATGATAGCTCTCAACGATCCTGTCCAGAAGCTCAGAATCCATAGTCTCACAGAACTCCCTGCAGTTCTCCACCAATCCCTCCGGCTTGTTCTCCACACCCGCCACCGTATCCTCCAGCCTGCGGTTAGACGGGAACAACACCCGGTTCTCCTGCAGCACCAGCCGATACAACGCATAAACAATCTCACTCGCCGTCCGGATCTTCATATACCCATCCGGTTTACAACACTTCCAGAAATAATTATAATTCAGCTGCAGATCACTGTAAAAAGAAAGCAGCTTCTCCTCCCGCTCCCTCTCCTGAAACACCGGAATCCTTGCCACAATCCCCTCAATCTCCGGATCACTGGAAAAAAGCACCCTCGACTTCACAAAAGAATTCCTCGTAGGCTCACTGCCCTTCTCCGCCGCCTGCATCAGGTACTCCTTCGTCATATACTTAATATCGAAATAACCGCCTTCATATGTACATTCAAAAATACACTCCGCCGTCCGGTTCTCCCTCATACGCTCCTCAAAATACTCCGGCGTCACAATAACCATGGCATCCAGATCCGAATCAATCCGTTCTACCCCCTTAGCCACAGAACCGCCGAATACCAGCGCAATCACCTCATCCCTCCCCCGGAACATATCCTCCAGTATCTTCAGTGACTCCTCATGATGCTTATACATACCCGTTCCTCTCCTCAATCCTTCTTATTTTTATTCATACATACGGTTAAAAAAATACCCGTCACCCCCACTATAAACGATACCCCACCCGCTTTCAATACCCCTCTTTTTAATTTTTCCATAATTTTCTCTTTCTAGTTTATCCACAACCTACGCCGCCTGCCGCTGTGGGTATTGCGCCCCCATTGCATAAATCAGAAATAGTAACAATTATCATTTCCCTATTGACATCTTCCTGAAAACATGTATAATGAAACATGTAAACAGCATATGCCAATTACACAAGCCGGAAACAAGAGGTGAAATTATGCCGCGTCCCATCAAGGAACGAAACGTCTGCTGCCTGCCCAAGTCATGTACCTTCGGGCCCCTGAACAGCACGGAAACAGAAGTCATATTTATGACTGTTGACGAATATGAATGTATCCGTCTGATAGATTTGAAGGGCTGTACCCAGGAGGAATGCGCGGAACGGATGACCATCGCCCGCTCCACCGTTCAGATGATTTATAATGAAGCACGCAGGAAGATGGCGGATTCCCTCGTGAATGGAAAGCTGCTCCATATCCAGGGAGGCACCTTCCGGCTCTGTGACGGAAACGGCTGCTGCCCCGCCGGTGAATGCCGGAGGCGCAAAGGCTGCAGCCAGAATTCCCCGAATAAAGATTCTCAGAAGCAAGTAACCAGTGCCGGTCAAATGCCGCCGCGTAAGCAACCCGACTGAATACCGTGGACATTTGACTCGCCCGGCCGGCGCCGGAATAATACACAGCCCGATGCCGGCATAACCAAAGGATTCCGTTGTATAACGGAGAAACAGGGAGAACATAATTATGAGTAATGTAAAATTTTTTATCTGCAGACACTGCGGCAACCAGGTGGAAATGATTCATGATGCGGGCGTTCCCGTTATCTGCTGCGGAGAACCCATGGAAGAGCTTAAGGCCAACACTGTTGACGCCAGCCTGGAAAAGCACGTTCCTGCCGTTACCGTTGAAGGCGACACCGTAAAAGTACAGGTAGGCAGCGCCGTTCACCCCATGCTGGAAGAGCATCACATTGAATGGATTTACCTGGAACTGGAAAACGGCGGCAGCCGTAAGGCACTCGCTCCCGGCGAAGCTCCCGAAGCAGTCTTCCATACCGCCGGCGTTAAGCCCGTGGCCGTATATGCATACTGCAATCTGCACGGCCTGTGGAAAACCGAATTATAACAGTCCCTTAAGCTTATACCTTAATCAGCCTTCTATTCATAAGCTCACAACGCTTTATGCTTTGTGAGCTTTATGGTGGTTTCCCATCCGATATCGTAAGCCGCTCAGGCTCATGGTAAAATAGACAAGTACATGTGAAAGGAATCATTAAAAATGAGTGAAAACTGCAATCACGATTGTTCGTCCTGCGGGGAATCCTGCAAGGACAGGGACCCGAAAAGCATGCTTCAGGCCCCTCACGAAATGTCCAGCATCAAAAATGTAATCGCCGTAGTCAGCGGCAAGGGCGGCGTGGGAAAATCCCTGGTGACTTCCCTGCTGGCTTCTTCCATGCAGAAGAAGGGATACCATTCCGCAGTCATTGATGCGGATATCACAGGCCCCTCCATCCCCAAAGCCTTCGGCATCCATGAAAAAGCATACGCCAACGAAATGGGGCTTATCCCTGTGAAATCCCGCGGTGGAATTGATGTCATGTCCATCAACCTGCTGCTGGACAATGATACGGATCCCGTGCTGTGGCGCGGCCCCATTATTGCGGGTGCAGTCAGCCAGTTCTGGACCGACGTTATCTGGGAAAATGTGGATTATATGTTTGTGGACATGCCTCCCGGAACCGGTGACGTTCCTCTGACCGTATTCCAGTCCCTCCCCTTAAAGGGCATCATCGTGGTGACCTCCCCTCAGGAGCTTGTTTCCGTCATCGTTGAAAAGGCTGTTAAAATGGCTGAAATGATGAACATCCCCGTTCTTGGCATTGTGGAAAACATGTCCTATTTTGAATGCCCCGACTGCAAGAGCAAACACAGTATTTTCGGCGAAAGCCATATCGATGAAATCGCCGCAAGACACGGAATTGCCTCCGTATCCAAGCTGCCCATCGACCCTGCAATTGCCTCCGCCTGTGACAAAGGGGAAATCGAAGCGGTGGACGCGCCCTGGCTTGCAGAGCTTTCCGCTTCTCTTGAAAAAAACTGTAATTAAATAACAATGGCGTAACAATTCAGCCTGCGGCCGGACTGTTACGCCATTGACTGTCCCGCTTTTATAAAAGATTCCAAATTGCCGCCTGCCTGTAAACATAATCAGGCTCTGCGCGGCCTGTAAAAATGACAGCTTACCAAAGATTATGGTAACTGTCATTTTTCTTACCCATTTTACAAAACGTTACTGTCCGGCCCGCACATTTTCTCATCATGGATGGACAGCGACAGAAAAAAGCTTTTGCAGGAGGATCATGCCGGACTTTTCCGCAAAGCAAAAAAGGCGCTTACACCACTCAATGGTATAAACGTCTTCATCTGAATTCCATGGATTATATGCCTGACACTGCAGCTATCAAAACCCGGCATGGAATACCGGAGGTATTTACTTATAAATCTAAAAAAAAGGGGGGGGTGCTGGTGCAGCCGAAGCCGCACCAGCGAATTTTGTGGGTTGATGACTTTTCAACTTAGGTATATCATAATACATATTTATAAATTTGTCAAATATTTTTTATAAATTTTTATATAAAATATAAATTATCTAAATTTAATTTACAAATTATACCCATATATCTTTATGATGCTTCACCTGCCGCCGCACCGGACGCAGGCCTTCCCATTATTTCCATGTCACCGGACACACGCTTTCCATTTCCACCAGCTCCGCGTTGATTTCCAGACGGACGGGAATATCCTCCATGGAACGGGCCTTCATATCGATTTTATTATGAAGCAGCATGATCAGGCTCCTGCCCAGCAGCCTGCGCGGAATCCGCATGGTGGTAAGCGTGGGTTCCATGATGCTGCATATGCTCCGCCCGTCAAAGCCGATGACCGACACATCCTCCGGCACCCGGTAGCCGGCGCTTTTCAGGGCGCGGTATACGGGAATCGCCAGCACATCATTTTCCACAAGCAGCGCTGTGGGCGGCTTCACCCCGCCCTTCCACAGCAGCTCCAGATACTCCTGCGCCTTAGCTCCCCGGCAGTTTGTGACAATATCATGCTCCCTGTTCAGCTGCAGTCCCAGATCTTCTATGGCATAATGAAAATAACGCCGTCTCTCCAGCAGCGAGCTGCGCGCAGTTCCGGTGGCTACATAGCCGATTTCCCGGTGGCCCTTCTCCTGAAGGTAGCGCACGGCGGTATAAATGCCCTGCTGGCTGTTTACCGTCACGGAGCTGGCTTTCACAAACGGATCATAGCAGTCCAGCATCACATAGGGAATATCCATGGCATCCAGCTCTTTCTTCAACTCCTGGCTCATCACGTCGGCATATACGAGCATTCCCGCATATTCTTCCCTTCTTATGCTGTCCCGGAGCCGGCTGCCCTTTTCATCATACATATGGATAATGGAAAAATGATAGCCCAGGTGCCTCGCTTCCCTCTCCGCCCCCTCAATAACGGGAGGGAAAAAAGCCGCCTCGTCCCCCTCGTCCTGATAATCGGACATGACAAGATAAGCGATATTCTTCATAGGAGCCGGGCTTCCTTCCTGCAGCTCCTGCGGTTCCTCCTTGATCATATACCCGTATCCCATCTCCTGAATTCTCGCCAGAAGAGAGCTGCGCAGTTCATCACTGATTCCGGGCTTATGATTCAGTACCAGTGACATCGTCGCAGTGGAAACGCCAAGCATTCCGGCCAGTTCTTTAGATTTAATTGCCACGATTCTTCCCCTCACTAAATTTATAAATTTTATTTATAATAATATTGTACCGTATTTTTAAATATTTTCAAGCATTTACAGGAATACTAATTAACAAACTTCAGCGGCGGATTTTAGCCATTTCTGCCACCACGGCAGAGCGCCGGGGAGTTTTTTCAAATATACGCAGGCAAAACGTAATTGTGAGGCAACAATACAGTTACAGCAAAACTATACCAGAGAAAAAGGAGGAAAGATATGCAGGAAGAAAAAAGACCTTATCACGACGGCTTATCCTTTCCCAGCGCCAATATCCCCGGCATCACACCGGAATCCGCTTTTACGGACGGGTATCTGACAGCGCTCCACACCATGGATGAAGCACATTCCCGTGTCCGGATCGGCGATGACGGCAAGGCCTCCGATATGAATCCGGAAACCGAAATGTCTCCGGACGGCTGCAATCCGGTCAGCAAAGACTCGGAAATGGAACGCGCCCATGACGGCGGGGATGACATGATTTTTCCCGGCGTACTTCCCGGTATGCCCGGTGTACTTCCGGGCGGCTACGCCGGTGCGGTACCACCCTTCTATTTTCCCGGCTCCGGATCTACCCCGGGGATGTAACCCGGAAGACGGCCGCGCCCGGACAAAAAAAGCCCTGTAAGGGAGCATATCTGCAATTTGGATATGCTTCCCTTACAGGGCTTTAATTTTTTTATCCGATCATGATATCCAGGATTTCCCGGTCGGTGTCACGCATGCCGTCACGGCCCAGGCGGGCAACATTGGCAATGGTGGATTCCACCCCTTTTTTCACGATACCGTCACCGTCCACGAATTCCTGGCCGTTCCGGTACATATAGTATCCCAGGATGCCGGCGTCCACAGCGGAAGCTATTTTGGCCGCGCAGGATGCCTTGGCGCCGTCGCACACGATGCCTGATACATTGGCCAGGGTATTGACCACCGTATGGATGATTTCTTCATAGCCGCCGCCCAGCAGATAAGCGATTCCGGCGCCGGCCCCTGTTCCCGCGCTCACCGCGCCGCAGTAGGCGGAAAGCCGTCCGATGCCTTCCTTCAGATGAATCGCCGTCAGATTGGAAATCAGCAGGGCGCGGTAAAGCTGCTCTTCTCCCGCTCCCAGCTCCCTTGCGTATTCGATAACAGGCACGGATACGGTAATCCCCTGGTTGCCGCTTCCGGAATTGATGACCACGGGAAGCTCACAGCCGTTCATCCTGGCATCAGAACCCGCGGCCGCCTTGGCCCTTGCCCGGATTTTCACATCATCGCCGTAGGCCGCAAGCAGCACCTTTCCCACGTTTGCGCCGTAGGCATGCTTCATTCCCTCTTCGGCAATGGCCATATTGTATTCTATCTGCCGATCCAGGACCTGCTTTACATCGTCCAGACGGGCGGTCAGGGCAAAATCCACGATTCCTTCCATGCTGAGAGAGGATTTTGCCTCCGCCTGGGAGCCTTCCTCATCCGTTCCTGCCGTCCGAAGTATCTCACCGTTTTTTTCCACCAGCACCACATTGGTATGGGAATCCGCTATGCGCACGCGGGCTTCCCGGTTTCCGGCCCACACAGTCACCGTAAGGTCAAAGGTACGGCAGCCGCCCGCCTTCTGAATCCGGATATCCGCTGTCTGCAGATAGTCCCTGATTTCTCCTCGCTGCTCCTCCGTCAGGCCCTCGAGAAGCTCCAGCTTATCCTCCGGCCTGCCGGAAACAACCCCTGCGGCTGCCGCGGCCTGGATTCCTTTCATGCCGCCCGTGTTCGGTACGATGACGCTCTTTACATTTTTTATGATATTTCCGCTGGCCTCCACCAGAAGCCGATCCGGCCTTTCCCCCAGCGTCTGCGCCGCCAGCGCCGCCGCATAGGCAATGGCAATCGGCTCCGTACACCCGAAGGCGGGCACCAGCTCCTGCTCCAGAATCCGGAGATATTCCCGGTATATGCTGCTGTTATGTTCCATGTTCGCTCCCATCTGTTTGTGCCTGTTCACATGCGCACTGCCCGTGATATATAAACCGCATGTGTAACTGTTCAGTACCCCTCACAGTTACCCGCAGATTTCATCTATTTTTTTGAGTTCCTCCGCCGTGAAAGAGGTTCTGTGGATAATCTCAATATTTTCCGTAATCTGGGCGGGCCTGGATGCGCCTATCAGCACACTCGTCACCTCTCCGTCCCTCAGGATCCAGGACAGCGCCATCTGCGCCAGGCTCTGCCCTCTGTTTTGTGCGATTTCATTCAGGGCGCTTATCTGATCCAGACGTTCCTGCGTCAACGCGGATTCCTTCAGGAAACGGCCGTCCCTCTTAATCCTGCTGTCCTCCGGAATCCCGTGAAGGTATTTATCCGTGAGAAGTCCCTGCGCCAGCGGACTGAAAGCGATTATACCGCAGCCGTTGGCCGCTGCAAAGGATTTCAGGCCGTCCTCTTCTATACTGCGGTCAAATATGGAATATCTGCTCTGGTTGATGATAAAAGGACACTTAAGGTCAGACAGAATCTTCATTGCCTTTTCCGTATATTCCCTGGAATAATTGGAAATTCCCGCATACAGAGCCTTCCCGCTCTTTACGATCTGATCCAAAGCCATCATCGTTTCCTCCAGCGGCGTCTCCGGATCCATACGGTGGTGGTAGAAAATATCCACATAATCCACCTTCATCCGCTTCAGGCTTTCATCTAGGCTGGAAATCAAATATTTCCGGCTGCCGCCGTCCCCGTAAGGCCCCGGCCACATATCATAGCCCGCCTTGGTGCTGATCACCATCTGGTTGCGGTAAGGGCGCATTTCACTTTCCATGATCCTTCCGAAATTCTCCTCCGCGCTTCCGTAAACAGGCCCATAATTATTCGCCAGATCAAAATGGGTAATCCCGTTATCGAAAGCCGTGAAAACCAGCTGCTTCATATTGTCATAATTGTCCTTGCTTCCGAAATTGTGCCACAGCCCCAGAGAAACCGCAGGCAGCTTCAGCCCGCTGTTTCCGCAGCGGAAATAATTCATATGTTCATAACGATCTTCTTTTGCCAAATACATTTTTTACCTCCTCTATACCGCAGGTCTGCCCGCGGTACTGCAACAACCATCTGTTTAAAAGTTCCATTCAGGCCTCACCTCTGCCCGCGCCCTAAAGCGTTTTTTTCCATATTCCTATATGCTTCTGGCCTCTTCCAGCACCCAGCGGACATGTTCTGCGGGCAGATCCCCTGGAATGGTGCAGTCTGCGCCCAGCAGAAAGCCTTTTTTACCGCAGGTTTCGATCAGTTCCCTTACCGCCTTCCTGATCTCTTCCTCATTTCCTGAGTACAGCACGCCCTCCTTCCGGTTATCCAAACCGCCCAGGGCAGGCTTCCCGCCGAAAAATTCTCTTCCCGAAGGAATATCCATCTCCTCCACATACACCGCCCAGTTAATAGCTGCGGCTTCATAGTCCTGCCATACCTCCACACGGTTCTTATCCCCGCCCCAGCCGCAACAGTGCAGAATATTATGACTGCTCAGGCCATTGGCATAATCCAGGACCTCCTTGTCAAAGGGGGTAACCAGGCTGCGGTATTCCTCCGCAGTAAACCGGAAGGTTTCCGCATTCTGCACACAGTAATAAATACCATCGCAGCCAGCTTCCTCGAGCAGCCCCTTCACCAGCGCCTTCGCATCCTCCGCAATTACGCCGCAGGCATACTTCACCGCTTCCGGGTCCGCCTTGATGCAGTCCATCATTGTTTCCCAGCTCGTCTGAAGACGGAAAAAGGAAAGAGGACAAAATACATTATAAAATACACAGCACTCCCCGTCCACCGCTTTTACAATGGCGCGCGCCCGTTCAACCTGCTCCCTGATGAACTTATGCCCGCTTCCCAAAGGCTTCATATCATAAAGCTGCGACACATTCTCCATTTTTTCCAGTGTTTCATTGGGATATCCGAAATAACCGTCGCACATGATTTTGATAAAATCCTGATCCGTATCCCTGTACCACTTAAGATGCGCATCCACACATGCCTGCCCCAACGCCTGCTCCTGCGGAAAATGAAACCAGAATGCGCCGGGAACGTGATCCGCCTCCCTGTTTTCCAATGCTGCCAGTACTCTTTCTTTCTTGTTCATTATAATTACCCTGCCTTTTCTTATTTTAAACTGACTGTCCAGTTCCTACACAGTTACCTTTCCCCAATGCCCGCTTTCAGCTCGCCTAACAGCCCGTTCAGGCTTCCTCTCCATTAAAATCACATTCATTCAAAGCCAGCATGGCCATAGTATAAATTTTCGCCGCAGAAAGCAGTTTTTCCAGATCCAGCCCCTCGTCCGGTTCATGGGCGCCGCCGTGTCCCTTCCTGAACAGAACGCCTGCCATATCCCCTTCCCGCTCAGGCATGGATCCGATGCCATAGCCAAACGCATTGGGCAGCTTCCTGGCATACGTTCCGCCTCCCATCACATAAGGTTCAGCTGTGCATCCTGTAATTTCGTTAAATAAATCCGTCAGAAGGCCAACCTCTTTTCTGTCCTTCGGGAAATAATTCGGCGCAGAATTCCTGATAAGCTCCCATTTATAACCTCCCCGGCCGCAGTACTCCTCCAGCCCGGCCTCCAGCTTTCCCGCATCCGCCGTAATGGAATAACGGATATTAAACTGCAGCCGCGCCCGATGACCCTGAAGCCTCAGCACAGTCCCCGCGCAGGTCAGACGCCCGGAAACCTCATCTGAATAAGAGATTCCAATATGCTCCCCATAATAATCCGACGTGGCATCGGCAATAAACTGAAGCAGCTTCCGATCCCCTTCCTCCAGAAGCTTGGCCCCACACATCGCGGCCGCCAGTTCATGGACAGCATTTACACTGCCTTCTGGGAAAGCGCTGTGTCTGCTGGTTCCATACGCAGTCACCCTGATTTTCCCATCCCGGGCCTCCGCCTTCACACATTCCGGAAGCGATGCCTGCAAAGCAGCCAGCTGTCCTTCCGAAACTTCTGTCCTTTTACCAACCACCAGAACCGCCCTGTCAGGGATAATATTGCCTGCGCTTCCGCCATACAGCTCCAGCACCTCATCACTGAAGTCCCTGCCGGAAACTGCAGCCCCTTCCAATATCCCCTTTTCCCCATAACAAACCGGAAAACCACAGTCCGCGATCATAGACAACGCCGGAAGCGGATATTTGGACGTGTAATACTCCAGATCCGACATCCCCCTTTCCTCATCGCACCCTGCAAAAAGACAAAGCTCATGCGCAGCCGGAAGCCCCAGCTCCCTGATACAACGCATCACATAAAGCATGGCCACTGCCGGCCCCTTATTATCCTGCGCCCCTCTGCCGATAAGATACCCATCCTTCACCACCGGCTCAAACGGCTCATAATCCCAGCCCTCCCCCAGCGGCACCACATCCAGATGATTCCACAGGCCAATCGTATTGCTCCAGTCCTGATTCTCCACACCGATGCTTCCCACATAATACTCCCGGTTCTCCGTATGGAACCCATATTTCCTTCCCATGGCAAGCATCTCATCCAGCGCATCCCTGCACCCCTGCCCAAACGGCCCCTGCTCCGCCTCCGGATCCGAAATACTGGGAATCCGCACCAGCCTCTTAATATCCTCCGTCATCTCCTCCCGATGCCCGTCAAACCACTGGCTGACCTTCTCATAAATTTCACCATCATACATTTTTCCCATATTGACTCCTATCTGGCCTCCGCCAATCTCCCCGGCCCTCTAACCCGTAAGCCTTATGTTATTATTATAGATACCAAATCACATTTCTTCTATAACCAATTCCTTCAAAAACTATGCAGTTTCAATCATTTTGGCCGGCCTGCCGCATCCGCCCCGTTTCCGTCCGCCCTTGGTCCGATGGGGGCTGGGCCTGTCTTCCTTCCCCGGGGCCGGGCGGGGTATGTTCTGTTCTGTTTGAGAAAACGGCGATGTTTCTTACCGCTCCGGGAAGTCAGAATTCTGACGTCCTTAGAGGCTTGTCTGACGAACGAAGACAATTTTAGCCGCAAATCACAAACTCACTCCTGCCAAAAAAGTTACATGCGGCTAAAATCACGGAGGAGGAGTTCAGCCTCGCTGGCAGAATTCTGACTTCCCGGAACGGTTAGAAACACCCCGTTTTTGAAACAGAACAGAAAATACCCCGCCCCGGCCCCGGGGAAGGAAGACAGGCCCAGCCCTCCTCGTACCAAGGGCGGACGGAAACGGGGCGGATGTGGCAGGCCCTCACTACCTCATGAAGAAAAACAGCCGGACTGCTGAACAATCCGGCTGTATCCGCCACCAAAAGGAGCCTACCGGCTTCCCTTATCATATATTTCACCCAAAGCGCGGGGCGCCCTGTTGTGCTTGGAAAAGAATACAAGCAGCAGAAGCGTCAGCACATAGGGGAGAATCATTACCAGATCCTGATAGCTGCTGGGCATTTCCAGCATCTGCACGATGCGGTAGCCGCCGGAACGGGCAAACCCGAACAGCAGGCAGGCTCCCAGTGTGGGGAGGATTCTCCAGTTTCCGAAAATCAGCGCGGCAATGGCCAGGTAGCCATAACCCACATAGATATTGTTGGAAAAATTCGCTGAAATGGAATAGGCGAAGCAGATGCCTCCCAGCCCGGAAAGCGCGCCGGAAACCATAACCGCCACCAGCCTTACCCTGCCCACTTCAATGCCCGCTGCATCCACCGCATGGGGATTATCGCCGCAGGCACGCAGATGCATGCCGAAGCGTGTCCGGTACATCACAAACCAGGCAATGAACGCCACCACAATAATCACGATTTCAAAGGGATATACATTGGTAAATACCGCTCCCAGTATGGGTATTTTCGAGATTCCCGGCACCGTCAGCCTGCTTGACACCCCCAGCACGAATTTGTCGGAGGCCGCCCCGAATACGGTGGCATTGATCTGCTTTGTCAAAAAGGAGGTTAATGCCATCGCCAGGATATTAATCACCACGCCGCTGATGACCATATTTGCCTTGAACCGGATACACAGCAGCGCATGAATCAGTGAAAACAGCATGCCGCCAATTACAGCAAACAGCATGGCGATGTAGAAGGGAACCGCTGAATTTCCCGCAAATTTATCCGCAACGAGCACCGCGACGAGCGCGCCGGTAAAAGCGCCGAAGCCCTGCAGGCCCTCAATGGCAAGGTTGGTAATACCGCTTTTTTCACTGTAAATACCGCCGATGGCCATGATGAAAAGCGGCAGTGCAAAGGACAGTCCGTCAATGATTACAGTATTCATTTATCCTTCCTCCCTTCCTCGTCCTTCACCCGCGACAGCAGGTAGCTGATAAACGCCGAGCATGCGGAGAACAGCAGGATGATACCCGTGATAACATCGGCAATTTCCGCCTGGATGCCCGCCGCCGAGCTCATGTAGGTACTTCCCTTGTCCACAATGGTAATCAGGAAAGAGGAGAAAATAATGCCCACAGGATTGTTGCTTCCCAGCAGCGAAACCGCAATCGCATCAAAACCGGTGCTGGAAAGCACCCTGGGCTGGATGGAAGCAAAATATCCAAGGTAATAGGTAACGCCCGCCAGGCCTGCCAGCGCCCCGGAAATCAGCATGGTGACCACAATATTCTTTCCCACATTGATGCCCGCATAACGGGAAGCGCTGCGTGAAAAGCCCACCGCTTTCATTTCATACCCCATTTTGGTCCTGTCCAGCAGGAATTTCACGGCGAACACAGCTATAAGCGCCAGGACAAAGCCCAGCGGGATATCCATTTTCAGATTTCCCACCACCGTATCCGCCAGCGTCAGGCGCGCCGCCGGGGCAATGGCCTTTGACTGCCTGGAAACCGGATCCACATAAAAGGTATTGATACAGAAGCTGCAGACATACTGAATAATGTAATTCAGCATGATGGAGGATACCACCTCATTGATATTGAATTTATATTTCAGCAGGCCGATAAGGCCGCCCACCAATGCGCCTGCCAGGATACCGATAAGCAGCACCAGAGGCTTTGACAGAACCGCGTTCAGTCCGCTGTAGCCTACCAGAATGGAGGATAAAAAGCCTGCCGCCAGCATCTGTCCGGATACGCCGATATTAAACAGGCCTGTCCGCATGGCCACCGCCACCGCAAGCGCCGCAAAAATCATGGGCGTCAGGTAATTTAAGAAGCTTAAAAAGTCGGTAAGGATGCTTTTGTATCCCGCATAGGATGCCTTGGGGGCAAGGCCGCAGCCCTGCAGCAGGTTATAATATGCTGAAAAAGGATTCTTCCCCAATACGGCAATCACCACAGCGCCTGCGATCAGGCCTATTAAAACACAGAAAACGGGAATGGTCACGCTTTGCGTCTTTTTATTTCCCAGGGTCCGGCTGATTAGTTTTTTCCAGATTGATTGTTTCTCATGCATGCCGCTTCACCCCCATCATAAATTCTCCCACTTCATTTGTGGTCAGCGTTCTGGCATCGGCAATCTTCTGTATCTTCCCGTTGTAAATTACACCGATGGTATCCGCGCAGTCCATGATTTCATCCAGTTCCAGGGAAATCAGCAGTATAGCCTTTCCCTTGTCCCTTTCGCCAATCATCTGGCGGCGGATATTCTCAATGGCCCCGATATCCAGTCCCCTGGTAGGCTGGACGAAAATCATCAGATCTGATTCCTGCTCGATTTCCCTTGCGATAATCGCCTTCTGCTGATTACCGCCGCTCATGGAACGCACAACTGTCCTCAGGCCCTGGCCGCTGCGGATATCATATTTATCGATCAGATCCTCAGCATAGCTGTCAAAGGCCTTTTTATCCAGAATCCCTTTTCTGGAAAACGGCTCCCTGAAATAGCTCCTCAGCCCCAGATTTTCCGACAGGGTGAAATCCATGACAATGCCATAATTCTGTCTGTCCTCAGGGATATAGGATATTCCCTCCAACGCCCTGCGGCGGATGGATTCCTCCGTAATATCCTTCCCGTTCAGCCACACTTTTCCTTTGTGCAGGGGAAGCAGCCCGGCGATGGCGTCAGCCACCTCAATCTGCCCGTTTCCGGCCACGCCCGCGATAGCGAAAATCTCCCCGCCATGGACAGTAAAGGAAACATCCTTAACCACCTCAAAATGATCCTGATTGACCACAGTCATATGCTCCACCTTCAGAACCTCTTTTCCGAATTCAGGCTCCTTCTTGGGCGTTTCAAAGCTGACCTCGCGTCCAACCATCAGGTTGGCCATCTTCCGGGTGCTGGTTTCCTTCACATCCAGAACGTCAATCAGCCGGCCTCTGTTCAGGATAGCGCAGCGGTCGGCCACCTTCTTGATCTCTTCCAGCTTATGCGTGATCAGGATGATGGTCTTCCCGTTTTCCCGCAGCCCCTTGATGATATCCAGGAGGAACTCGATTTCCTGCGGCGTCAGCACCGCCGTAGGCTCGTCAAAAATCAGGATTTCCGCTTCCCGGTACAGCATCTTCAGAATCTCCACCCTCTGCTGGGTGGACACGTTAATATTTTCAATCACATCCGTAGGCTCCACTTCCAGCCCATACTTCTGGGAAAGGGCGCGGATATCCTCATTGGCCTGCTTCATATCCACTGCGGGGAAAAGGCCAAGCACCTTTTTCACCGGTTCCATCCCCATGACGATATTCTCGGCTATGGTATAGTTGCTCACAAGCTTGAAATGCTGGTGCACCATACCGATATTCAGCTTCGTGGCATGATTGGGCGAAGAGATCCTTACCTTTTCCCCCCGGATATATATATCGCCCTCATCCGGCTCATACATTCCGAAAAGCATGCTCATAAGCGTTGATTTTCCCGCACCGTTCTCGCCCAGAAGGGCAAAGATTTCCCCCTTCTTTACCTGAATCGTGACATCGTCATTGGCAACAATGCCCGGGAACCGTTTGGTAATATGGCGCATTTCCACAATATAATCCGACATATATTCCCTCTCATTCCGCCGCTCTGTGGCAGCTGTATTTCCATAATATACTTAGGGGATGTCATCACCCCGTTCCTTGCTGGCATCCCCTAAATATACATGTGAATGCGGCCGCGCCGCATTCTGTGCTGTTCAATGCTGCCGCGTTTGGCGCAACAGTCTTCTGTTAAATAGAAACGGGCCGGGAATCCCGGCCCGCCTTCCCTTTCATTTCCGGAGGCAGCAAAGCGGACGGATGACTTCTATATCCGCATGGCAGCTGCCGCAAAGGTCAAATACCCATAACAGGCCAGGCAGGCGCATTCACCGCCCCGCTGTCCGTACCGGCGCATTTGATTTACTCCGCCTTGAAATCATCGGGAGTAATTCCGTTGAAGTTGGCTGCAGGAACAATTTCTCCTGCTTTTACTTTTTCATAAGCCGCATCGATCTTGGTGATGGTATCTGCGGACAGCTGGCATCTTCCGCTTTCTTTTACATAACCGGTGGAATCGGTATCTGCGCCCAGGGTTACGTTTCCTCCCTTGAAGGAACCGTCAGCGATAGTGGTCAGCGCTCTGTCAACATTAATGCTCATTACCTTCAGTCCGCTGGTAAGGATTACGTTGGCATCTCCGTTTGCCCCGTCGTCATACTGATCAACGTCACAGCCGATGATATATACGCCTTCGGCTTCCTTGGCAGCTGTGATAACACCGTTTCCGGATGCACCGGCAGCTACGAACATGATATCCACGCCTTCGTCAATAAGCGCGTTACCAACAACCTTGCCAGTTGCTTCGTCAGCAAAAGAACCTACATAATTTCCCCCTACATTCTCTCCATGTACATCAGTTCCCGCATAAGAAGGAAGTTCTACCAGTTCGACCGATTTTCCCTCGGTTTCATTTACGTATTTCACACCGCATTCAAATCCATACTGATAATTAACATTAGAAGGATAAGCTATGCCATTTACAACGGCAACTTTGTTGCTCTTAGTCTCATAAGCAGCAGCCATTCCTGCAAAGAAACCGCTCTCCTGCTCTTTAAACTGCATGGCATAAATATTTTCTACTTCTATTGATTCCTCTACGCCTTCAGGATCGGCAGGAAAAGCATCCACCAGGATGAATTTCACATTCGGGTTGTCCTGTGCGATCTGGGCGATTCCGGCAAACTGGAAACCGCAGCATACAATAGCGTCATAATCAGCTACGATGTCGGCTACTGCCTGAACGGCTGCAGCGGTGTCGCCTGTAGGCTCTTTTACAGGAGTTACGGTAGAGGAAGGATTCTTTTCGATAAAGGAAAGAATTCCGTTGTAGTTATCCTCGTTAAAGGAACCGTCATCCACTCCGGAGGGACTGGATACAATTGCGATTTTCAGTGCCGCATTGCCGGCATCTGCGGTATCGGATGCAGCTTCACTGGAAGATGCTTCCGTAGACGCTTCCACAGATTCAGCAGGCGCCGCAGTTTCCTGGGCGGGTGTGCTGCTTTCCGCAGGAGCAGTGCTGCCGGAATTGCCGCAGGCTGTCAAAGACAGTGCAAGCAGAGCAGCCATTGCAAGAGAAAGTGCTTTTTTCATAATAAAATCCTCCTTTTTTACCGTCCGAGACGGCATGTTCGAAAAAACCTAATTACAGCTAATTACAAACCAATCATAGCATTTTACCATTCAAAAAACAATGACAAAATTCCTGAAAAATTTACCTGAACGCTTTCCGCGTTACTGTTTTCCCTCCGTCCGGGCTCCTGCTGTCACGGTTCCGCCCTCCGGGATAATCCGGTTTTTATGCAAAGCCGGTTTTAAATGATATCCATTACGTCCTTTACAGATTGCACGCCGATCAGCCGGATACCTTCGATTTTGGGCAGCTTGTCCAGACATACTTTGGGAAGCACACAGGTTTTGAAGCCCAGCTTTTTCGCCTCCGATACACGGATGGCAGCCTGGCTGACCGCCCTGACCTCGCCGCTCAGCCCTACCTCGCCGAAGGCAATCATCGTCTCCTCGATAGGCCGGTTGCGGAAGCTGGAAATCACAGCCATGACGATACCGAGATCGATGGCCGGCTCCTGTATTTTCATCCCGCCGGCTATATTTACATAGGCGTCGCAGCCGGATACCTGCAGACCCAGGCGCTTTTCCAGGACCGCCATAAGCAGGTTCACCCGGTTGAAATCCGTCCCCGCCGCCTGGCGTCTGGGAAATCCGAAATTGCTCTGGCAGACCAGCGCCTGAATCTCCACCAGAATGGGCCTGGTTCCCTCCAGAGAGCAGGAAACCACCGAACCGCTGGCCCCTTCCGGCTTACCGTTAAGCATGAACTCGGACGGATTTTTCACCTCGCACAGGCCTTCCTGACGCATCTCAAACACACCGATTTCGTTGGTGGATCCAAACCGGTTTTTGACGCCGCGCAGTATCCGGTAGGAGGCATGCCTGTCCCCTTCAAAATAGAGGACGGTATCCACCATATGCTCCAGCACACGGGGGCCTGCCACGGTTCCCTCCTTTGTCACATGTCCTACAATAAAAATGGAGATGCCATAGCCCTTTGCCAGCTTGAGGAAAACCCCCGTGGACTCCCTTACCTGGGAAACGCTTCCCGGCGCTGCGGAAACCTCCTCCTGGTACATGGTCTGGATGGAGTCTATAATCACGATTTCCGGCTTCTCCCTGGCAATCGCCTCTTCTATGTCCCCCAGGTTGGTTTCACACAAAAGCTGCAGGGAATCGCTGAAATTCCCGATTCTCTGCGCCCGCATTTTAATTTGCTGCAGGGACTCCTCCCCGGAAATATAAAGTACCTTTTTCTCCTTTTCGGACAGGAGCCGGCACATCTGCAGCAGCAGGGTGGATTTCCCGATTCCCGGATCTCCTCCCACAAGTACAAGGGAGCCGGCGACAATTCCGCCGCCCAGCACCCGGTCCAGCTCTCCGATTCCCGTCAGGATACGCTCTTCTTTTTCCATGGATATTTCCGCAAGAGTGGACGGCTTCTTCCCGCCGGAGGACAGTCCTGCCGTACGCTCCACGACAGCGCTCCTGGAAGCGGCCTTCCTCACCGGCTCCTCCACAAAGCTGTTCCAGGTATGGCAGCCCGGGCACTGCCCCATCCATTTGGACGACTCATAGCCGCATTCCTGACAATAAAACACAGTTCCTGATTTTGCTTTCGCCATATTTAAAAAAGGGGCGGAAAACCGCCCCTGCCCTCCTGATCTTTCATTGTTAAGCAGCGCTTATTTATGGATGTCTACCTTCACTTCTCCCGCGCCTGCAAGCTCTACGGAAAGACTCAGCTTGCCGCCCAGGTTCGTGCACATCCTTCCGGCATCCTCTCCATTAATCTGCACATCGTATTCCGTATCATCCTGCAGTCCGATGGTGAGCTGTGCGTCCTCATTGCCTTCTACCACAAAGCTCACGCCGTCCTCGCTCTCCGTGAACTCAAGAACACTGGTTCCCGGAACAGATTCATAGACAAACATGCCGTTTTTCTCCAGCTTGGTCATGGTCTGGTAGGTTTTCACCTTATACAGATCTCCTTCGTGGGAAAAATCCTCCAGCTTTGCTTTTTCAGCAAGGGTATGGTTCCCAAAGCTGATGCTGCCGTCTGCCTCTGCGCGGATTAATTCATTTACTACTGCCATTTTCTTTTGTCCTCCTTCATATGGTTCCTCTCGGGGTTAACTGTTTGAAACTGTATTCTTACCGTAACCATGAAACTGCTTCACAGTTACTTTTTTACCTGAAAGGTAATCTTTCCTTCCTTACACCCTACGGTTACATTATCTCCCGGCTGAATCCTTCTCGCAAGGATTTCTTCCGCCAGGGCGTCCTCAACCATATTCTGGATGGCCCTCTTCAGGGGACGCGCCCCCATTTTCAGGTCGGAATGCTTCTCAACGATATAATTCTTGGCCGCCGGCGTAATGGTCAGCGAAATATTCAGCTGCTTTTGGCATCTGTCGGTCAGATCCTTTGAAAGCAGGGTTATAATCTGCTTCATATTTTCCTTCGTCAGGGGATGGAAAACCATGATCTCATCGATCCGGTTGATAAATTCCGGCTTAAACAGCCTTTTTACCTCTTCCATGACGCCGGACTTCATTTTCTCATAATCCTTTTTTTCATCCGTATGGGCGGTAAAGCCCAGGTTCTTCGGAGCGATGATGCGCTGCGCCCCTGCATTGGAGGTCATGATAAGCACGGTATTCTTAAAGCTTACCTTCCGGCCCTTGGAATCCGTAATATGCCCGTCATCCAGCACCTGAAGCAGGATATTGAATACGTCCGGATGCGCTTTTTCCACTTCATCGAAAAGCACCACGGAATAAGGATTGCGCCGCACCTTCTCAGACAGCTGGCCGCCGTCGTCAAAGCCAACATATCCCGGAGGGGAACCGATCAGCTTGGAAACGGAATGTCCCTCCATATATTCTGACATATCGATCCGGATCAACGCATTTTCCGATCCGAACATAGCCTCTGCCAGCGCCTTGCTCAGCTCTGTTTTCCCAACGCCCGTAGGCCCCAGGAACAGGAAAGATCCGATGGGCCTTCTGGGATCCTGGAGTCCGACCCTGCCGCGGCGCATTGCGCGCGCTACGGCGCTTACGGCCTCATCCTGGCCGATAACACGCTTATGCAGTATGCTTTCCAGCTTCAGCAGCCGTTCGCTTTCCTTTTCCTCCAGCTTGCTCACCGGAATTTTGGTCCACATGGCCACCACGCCCGCAATGTCATTCTCGGTGACCTCCTGCCTTCTTAAGGCGTTCTTTTTCTCGATCCGCGCCTTCTTCTGGACCAGCTTTTTCAAGAGTTCATCCTGCTCCCGTTTCCAGACACCGGCCTGGGAAAAGGCTTCAATGCGGATGGCGCCTTCTATTTTCAAATCCAGCTCCCGGATCTCTTCGTTTAACTTCCTGATATCTTCCGGCGGCTCCATATGCTGCAGACGGACGGCTGAAGCCGCTTCGTCTATTAAATCAATCGCCTTATCAGGCAGACGCCTGTCGTTAATATATCTGCTGGAAAGCCTTACCGCCGCCTCAATAGCCTCGGGAAGGATCTTCACCTTATGGTGATCCTCATACCTGGGGGTCACTCCCTCCAGTATGCGCACTGCCTCTTCCTCTGTGGGTTCCTCCACATTTACCGGCTGGAATCTTCTTTCCAGGGCGGCATCCTTCTCAATATATTTACGGTATTCCGTAATTGTTGTGGCGCCGATCAGCTGGATTTCCCCTCTGGCAAGGGATGGCTTCAGAATATTGGAGGCGTCAATCGCCCCCTCCGCGCCGCCTGCGCCGATCAGGGTGTGCAGCTCATCCAGGAACAGCAGGATGTTCCCATCCTCCGTCACCTCTTTGATTACCTTCTTAATACGCTCCTCAAATTCGCCTCTGTACTTGCTTCCGGCAATCATGCCTGACAAATCCAGCATGAGGACCCGTTTGTTTTTCACTGTATCCGGCACCTCGCCGGCCACAATTTTGGAAGCAAGCCCTTCCACAATTGCCGTTTTACCAACGCCCGGTTCTCCTACCAGGCAGGGATTATTCTTCGTTCTCCTGCTGAGTATCTGGATAACCCGGCTGATTTCCTCTTCTCTTCCAATAACAGGATCCAGCCTGCCGTCTCTGGCCAGCGCGGTCATATCCCTGCTGTATTGCTCCAGTGTGGCGGTGCTTCCCTTCTTTTTCTGTTTCTTAATGAGTTCTTCCTTGTACTGCCCCGGCTCCAGCCCCATAGCTGCAAGGGTATCCATATACAGCTTCTGCGGCTGAAGGCCGCAGGTGTTCAGCAGCCTGACAGCTACGTTCTCCCCTTCCCTGAGCAGGGAAAGCAGGATGTGTTCCGTTCCGGTCAGCGCGGAATTAAAACGTGCCGCCTGCCTGTGGCTTTCTTCCAGTATCGCCATGGCACGGGGCGAATAACCGTCCCTTTCCTTTACCGGAGTTTCGGAAACAGGCGCAATCAGATCCTCGATCATTTCACGGATTTCCAGTTCATTGGCTCCGTTTTCAATCAGGACTCTGGCGGCCACACCGGTTCCCTCTTCCAGGAGTCCCAGCAGGATATGCTCAGTTCCCACATAATTCTGCTTTAACTTCCTGGCGGCCTTCTCAGCCAGCATAAGGGCCGCTCTGGCCTTATCTGTATACTGTGACTGCATTATTCCAGTCCTCCATATTCTTCATAGATTTCATCAATTAAAGCATGCACTTCTTCCCGGGAAATATTCTTGCAGCTTGCTTTGGCCAGCAAAACCCGCATATCCTCCCGGGTCTCCAGCATAGCCTGCTTCTTGCCTTCATCAACGGCAATCACCGCGCCTTTTCTTCTGTCTACCTTAACAAAGCCTTCCTGTTTTAATACGGTATATGCTTTATTCACGGTATGCATGTTAATTCCAATGGTGTCGGCAAGCTGCCTCACACTTGGGAGCACATCGCCTTCATGGAAGCGGTTTGTGGCTATTCCGAGAATTATCTGGTTTCTCAGCTGCATATATAAAGCTTCATCACTGTTAAAATCAATCTCTATAATCATTTCCAATCCGCATCGCTCTTCTTTCTGTTATTCATTTGTTATATTTATAGTATAACAGGGAGCACATCCTGTCAACCGCTTTTCGGTTTCCAGGCGCCGGGATATCCGTCCCGTTGTTTTGTCAGTGGAAATTTATTACAGAAACGGCTGTTTTTACGTAAACCGGCATTTGATTCAAAAAAGCCGCTGTAGTCCTACTTACTCAGCGGCTTTTTTAACATAAGGCTGGTCCGCGGAGCGTGGCAGCCGTTATTTATCCTCAGCCCTGCACCGGCCGGTTGTGTAATCCCCGGCGGTAAGGGCGCTGTACTGTTGCGGTTATTTTAATCGTAACTGTGAGAATACTGAACAGTTATTTTAAATCAAGGAATTCGAAGTCCAGATCATCGTCTTCATCCACATCGAGGAAATTACGGGGCTTATAATCCTGAGATTTCCTGCCCTTTCCTGAGGCTTTGGAGCTTCTTCTGGGAGGTTCCTCATAGGAGACTTCATCGGGGTACATATCTTCATCGTCCTCCTCGTCGTCATCCTCATCCTCTTCGTCATCCTCATATTCATAGCGGCTTCTTCTGCGGGAACCTCTGCCGCCGCGGGAGGCTTTGCTCATACCTCTCCTGCTTCTTCTGGGGACGTAGTCATCGTCATCTTCGTCGTCCTCATCATCCTCATCGTCTTCGTCCATGTCGTCATCGTCGTCGTCATCCATTTCATCATCGTCATCGTCAAATTCATCATAGCCGTCGTCATAGGTTCCCTTCAACTTGAAGATTAAAACGGTTACGGCAACAACGAGCAGGCCTACGATAACCGCAAGAATAATGATTATCATACGAAGGCTTCCCGTCTGCTTCTCCATTTCGGCAATATTGCTTTCATTGGTCTGGGCAGCTCCGAGAAGATCGGAAACCTTATATCTCGTACCATTGATGTTGTCGTTCAGATACCAGTCATTCGTTCCGGTTCCGTCATCCGCATAGCTGACGTCATAGTCATTGGTGGACGGCGCCGTATCGGAAGGAGTCTCCGCAGGCGTTTCCTCAGGCGGCTCCGCAGGTGCTGCTGGCTGCACGGTTTCCGCTATTTCCAGCGTATCCTCGCGTACATACCCGTTGATCGCCTTGCCGTCCTTTTCTCCGGTAATCTGATACCAGATCTTTCCTTCGCTTCCTGTGGTTTCCCCGGTTACATCCATAACATCACCGGAAGAAAGGCTTCCAACCACACTTGAATTGGTAGAGGCTTCGGAACGGACACGGGCGCTGGCGGCAATTATTTTGATTTTGGCTACCGTAGTGCCGTTTATGCCTTCCTCAGAATTTTCGTTTATAATTTCATTTAATTCTGCGTCGTCTCCTCCGGCATCTTCCGCACCCTCATTACCGCCTTCCGAATCACCGTTATTGACACTGCCCTGACTGCCCAGGCTATTGGTTGCATGTCCCGTCAGCGCTGTCTGTGCCGGCACTGCGGCGCAAAACAATATAGCTGTCAAAACTGCCGTAATCCGAAGCACTATACCTGTACTTTTCGTTTTTATCCTGTTCATTTCCTGACCCCTTTACCATTTGTGGTTTACGCCTCGTCAATAGCTTTGCCGATATCCGTACGCATATACTTATTGGCAAAGTCTACCCAGCCGGCGGCCTCATAGGCGTTGGCTCTCGCCGCCTTCAGGTCCTTGCCCGTTGCGGTGATGCCGAGAACCCTGCCGCCGTTAGTCACGATGTTCCCTTCATTGTCGAATCTGGTTCCGGCATGATAGCAGAAATAACCGTCGGCGTCTTTGAATTTCTCCAGGCTGCTTATCTTAAGGCCCTTTTCGTATTTTACCGGATAGCCCTGTGATGCCAGCACCACGCAGACCGCCGCATTGTCTTCAAACTGCAGCTCAATCTGATCCAGCGTGCCGTCAATGCACGCTTCCACTACATCTATGATATCGTTCTTCATACGCGGAAGCACAACCTGCGCTTCAGGATCCCCGAATCTTGCATTGTATTCCAGCACCCTGGGGCCTTTTTCCGTAAGCATCAGGCCGAAGAAAATAATTCCCTTAAATTCCCTTCCTTCCTCCGCCATAGCATCCACAGTGGGCTGATAGATATATTGTTTACAGAAATCATCAACTTCTTTCGTATAGAACGGAGAAGGAGAAAAAGTTCCCATGCCGCCCGTATTCAGGCCCTTGTCCCCGTCGCAGGCGCGTTTATGATCCTGTGCGGAGGTCATAATTTTGATATGCTTTCCGTCAACAAAGGAAAGTACGGAAACCTCGCGTCCGGTCATGTATTCCTCCACCACCATACGGTTGCCGGCGGAACCGAACTGCTTATCCGTCATAATGCTTTTCACGCCTTCCAGCGCTTCTTCCTTTGTATTGCAGATAAGCACCCCTTTGCCCAATGCCAGCCCGTCTGCCTTCAGCACGATAGGGAAGCTGGCCGTTTCCAGGTATTCCACTGCCTTCTGTGCATCATCAAAAGTTTCATAGGCTGCTGTGGGGATGTTGTATTTTTTCATTAAATCTTTGGAAAAAGCCTTGCTTCCTTCCAGAATCGCCGCATTTTTCCTGGGGCCGAACACACGCAGCCCCGCTGCCTCAAGGACATCCACAATGCCCGCAGCCAGAGGATCATCCGGCCCTACAATCACCAGATCCACTTCCTTTTCCTTTGCGAAGGAAGCGATTTTATCAAATTCATCCACGCCCAGGGGGACGCATTCAGCCACTTCGGCAATACCTGCATTTCCAGGCGCACAGTATATTTTATCTGCTTTCGGGCTTCTGGCCACGGCTGCCGCAATCGCATGCTCCCGTCCGCCGCCGCCTACAATCAGAATTTTCATTTGTATCTCACCTTTCCGTCTTCCACACTGATTCTGCCGTTGGCAATCATATCAATCGCCTGAGGCAGAAGCTGCCATTCGGCTTCCTCCATCACACGCTGCTGAAGCGTCTTCGGTGTATCGTCCTGGTGCACCTGAACGCTCTTCTGCAGGATTATCGGGCCGGTATCCGTTCCTTCATCCACAAAGTGAACGGTCGCCCCGGTCACCTTCACTCCCCTCGCCAATGCAGCTTCATGCACCTTCAGCCCATAGAAGCCCACGCCGCAGAACGACGGGATCAGGGAGGGATGGATATTGATTATACGGTTACGGTAGCTTTCTATCATGGCCGCCGGTATGGCAACCAGAAAGCCTGCAAGAACGATTAAATCCGGATGGTATTCATTGACCTTTTCCAGAAATGCCCGGTTAAAGGCCTCACGATCCGGAAAATCCTTCGGAGAGACGCAGACGGCATCAATTCCGTTCTGCTCCGCCCGGGTCAGCGCATATGCATTCTTATTGTTGCTGATGACACCTATAATTTCCGTATTGGTCAGGCTGCCGCTGCCAATGGCATCGATAACAGCCTGCAGATTGGTGCCTCCGCCGGATACACACACCAGAATTCTCAGCATAATACGACTCCCTTTTCCCCGGCTTCCACTTCACCGATAACATAAGGGGTCTCTCCTGCCTCACGGACAGCCGCCATAGCTGCTTCGACCTCTGACGGGTCCACTGCAAGCACCATGCCGATACCCATATTATATGTATTGTACATCATCTGCTCTTCAATATTTCCCTTATCAGCAAGCAGCCTGAAAATAGCAGGCACCTCATAGCTATCCTTCCTTACAACGGCACGGACGCCGTCGTCGGGAAGCATACGGGGAATATTCTCATAGAAGCCGCCGCCTGTAATATGGCTGCACGCTTTGATCTCAACCCCGGCATCCTTCACGGCCTTCAGAGCCTTCACATAGATCTTGGTGGGCGCAATCAGCGCTTCACCCAATGTTGTCCCCAGTTCCTCATAGTAGGTCTCCAGGGATTCCTTAGTCATTTCAAAAACCTTTCTCACCAGCGAAAAACCATTGCTGTGAACGCCGGAGCTGGCCATGCCAATCAGCACGTCTCCCGCCTTCAGCTGTTCGCCGGTAATCAGCTTCTTCTCATCAACGATGCCCACAGCGAATCCTGCAAGGTCGTATTCGTCCTCAGGATAAAAGCCGGGCATTTCCGCAGTCTCGCCGCCAATCAGGGCAGCACCCGCCTGCTTACAGCCATCCGCCACACCTTTAACGATAGTGGCGATTTTCTCAGGATAGTTCTTTCCGCATGCAATGTAGTCCAGGAAAAACAGCGGTTCGCCGCCCGCGCAGGCAATATCGTTCACACACATAGCCACGCAGTCAATACCAACCGTGTCATGCTTATCAAGAAGAAACGCAAGCTTCAGCTTCGTTCCCACGCCGTCCGTTCCGGAAACCAGTGTGGGCTTTTCCATTCCCTTAAAGCTGTCAAGGGAGAAAGCCCCGGAAAAACCGCCCAGGCCGCCCAGAACCTCCGGACGCATAGTTTCCTTCACATATTTTTTCATCAGTTCAACCGATTTATACCCTGCTTCAATATCTACACCAGCGTTCTTATAATCCATCGTATCCTCCATCGGGTACGGATCCAGTGCGCCCCGGCGCAACTGCCGTATTCCCTGTTTTATCTTTAATTTCTGTGACTGTCCTGTCTGCTGACAGCCATATGCAAAAATCCGGTCCGAACCGTTGCCGGCGGCAGTTTTTGCTTTCAGGTTCACCGCTTCTTACGCTTAACTCAGACCTGCGTGCCTGCAAAACAGCTTCTTAATATTACTTATTATAATTCCTGTAGCCTGTTTCCTGGAGATGCGCATCCTTTTTCTGAACGCTTTCCTTCAGCCCCTGGGAGTAATCCTTCAGTTTCTGAAGCAGAGCCGCATCTGAAGTAGCAAGAATCTTAGCCGCCAGAAGCCCTGCGTTCGCGCCGCCGTTGATAGCGACCGTAGCAACCGGAATGCCGCTAGGCATCTGTACGATAGAATAAAGGGAATCCCTGCCGCCCAGAGAGGTTGTATGCATGGGAATACCAATTACCGGCATCGGGAAAATTGCGGCACACATACCAGGAAGATGTGCAGCCATACCCGCTCCTGCTATAATCACCTTAAATCCCCTGTCTTCCGCAGACTTCGCATATTCAAAAAAAACATCCGGCTCCCTGTGGGCGGAAATGATCTTCATTTCATAAGAAATCCCCAGTTCCTCCAGAATATCAGCTGCCTTTGCCATTACAGGCATATCGGAATCGCTTCCCATTACAATACCAACCTGTGCCATTGGTTATCCTCCTTCATCCTATGAGCCCGTCCAACCGCCCCCGCCGGGCCCAAAGCCCCTCACTTCGGCAAAAGACAGTCAAAAACAAGCCAGTAATATTTCAACCTACAGTGTACTAAACTTTTTCCCGATATGCAACATCAACCAAACCGAATTAATAAAAAATTCAACTTTTCACAACCAAACTATATTTTTTTTCAGGGGAATGGATTATAATGTTGTTACCAACGAGCAGCGCCCTGAACAGGGAAAAGCTGAATGGAGAACAGCTTCAGCTGCTCTCCAGGCAGTTTTTCCCTGTTCAGGGTTGGGGCGACTGCCCCAAGCCGGGAAGCCCCGGGCTTCCCGGCCCAAGCTGCGGCCCCCCGGTGCCAGGCTGTGCCCTTGCCCTTAAGCCCTTACCCCAAGCTACGCTGCCCCTCCATTCCTTTCAGCCATGCGCACCACCACACCAATCCACCCCCAGGGAGTTGATACACCACCCATGTGCCAAATACAATACGACATAACCTACGAGGACCTGAACCCCACGTTCCTCTTCACCTGCCAGATATCCAGGAAAGAACCGGAACGCCTTCACAGCCACGACTTCATAGAAATAGCCCTGATCCTGTCCGGTGAGGGCCATTTTGTGCTGGGCGGAAAATGGTATCCGGTTAAAAAAGGCGATGTACTCCTCATTAATCCGGGCATCCAGCACCAATGCACCTATTCCTCAGCAGAAGCCCCTCTGGAGGAATTTTACGTAGCCTTTACGGACATACACATCCGGGACATGGAACGCAACCAGATCCTCTTCCCCGGCCACGAATGCCTCATCCGCCCCGGCGAGAAGACCTTCGTCACACTGTCGCGCCTCTGCTCCCTCATCAAGACGGAAAGCACCAGCTGCCAGCCGGGACGCTACTTCATGCTCAAGGCCTACGTCACCCAGATGATCCTCCTGCTCTACCGCGAACAGGTAGTAGCGCCGGTCACAATAGAAGAAGGCTATGAATTTGAATCCACCAACAAAAAATACGTGGTAGAGCAAATCATAGACTACCTGGACTGCCACTACAATGAAAAAATATCCCTGGATCAGATCGCCAGGAATATGTACCTGAGCCCTTTTTACATATCCAAAATTTTCAAAAGCGAAACCGGCGACACCCCTATCAACCACCTGATCAAAATCAGGATGGAAAAGGCCCGGCTTCTGCTTGACAAGCAGAAGGATGCCAGCATACAGGACATTGCCCTGTGCGTGGGATATGACGACGCCTACCACTTCAGTAAGCTGTTCAAGAAACATTTTGGGGAATCACCTTCTAAATATAGGAAGAAACAGGAATAGTTAAAAATGCCGTCGAAATTCTGCTAACAGTTCAGCCTTCGGCCGAACTGTTACTGCATCCGCCCATGATAAGTCGCCTTCGGCGAGAGGCGGATGCCTGCTGCCACCACGTTTTCTCTCGGTTTGCGCAGTGAATGCACAAACCTGCCTGAACCGTTACAAATTCTGTCAACTGTTCTGCAAACCATCTTGACAACAGGAAAACCGTCACGGTATAATAATGGACGTGACAGCATAGCTTATGCTGCAAGCTGCGGTTATGGCGGAATTGGCAGACGCGCCAGATTTAGGTTCTGGTGGGAGACCGTGCAGGTTCAAGTCCTGTTAGCCGCATCAGATAATGATAATCCGAACCCGGTTCCAATTGGGGATGGCTTCGGATTTTTAGTATATCTTAAGTGCTAAAGCAAAAACGGCGGTATCGTGAGTGATACCGCCGTTGCTGTTTCAGTTCTGCCAGCACCTCCGGCGGGATACGGTCAATAAGGAAGTCTGCCGCCCGCCGAAGGATAAAGGCGTACAGCAGCTTCGCTTCGTTGCTCAAAGGCTGGAATGTAGGTGTTTCAAAGAGAAAATTCGGGAGCAGGGTAAAGCGGAATACCTTTTCCTGCTGATGAATATAAATGGTGTTTGTCATAGTGTATTTTGCGGACGGTTAGAAGCCCGTTCTCCGGAGGAGTTGGTACTTGATACCACCAGCCCCGGTTGTGGGTTTGTAAAGCCCGATAAATCAAGTTTTTTCCTGCCTAACAGTCCACAGCAGACCTCCTTTTCCGTTCACTTTCTGAATGGAATTGTGGACGCTGTGAGTTCAACGATTATGAAGCAGCACACCCCCGGCTTGACCGACCCGCAGTTAATGCAGTAAATTACCGTCCATAGACGAGGACAGCTTTTGCCGCTATGTGATACAGCAGGACATAAACGAGATTGCCTTTGACCTGCGAGAAGCCCACAGGAACAATTTTTTCAGAGTTCCAGAGGACAACCCGCTGAAAGGATTTTTACCGTCTGTTGATGAAGCCGCCAGTGAGGACAGCGACCCAGAGCAAGCATCTTTGGCGTTTATATGTAAACGGCTCAAGCTGAATTACAGGAAGCTGTCAGCAGAAGAAAGGAAGTTGCTGAAAAAGATTGCAGAGAAATCAGACTTGCTGAAAAATCCAACCCCACAACGAGGGACGAAGTAAAATGAGGAGGTTTTATGGTGAAACGGATATGGGCATTGTTACTGTGTGTGGTAATGAGTATTTCGTTGAGTGCCTGTGCAGAAAATAACTTAGACCGAATGTATATTGAAGAAGCACAGTTGACAGAAGAAGAAAAAAATATTGCCGAACTATTGGGATTAAATCAAGAATACCGTCTGTATGATTTTTCCATGGATGATATTGTGAAAAGTATGCAAATAAACATCTATGAATTAATTGATGGAGAATGGCATATAATCGCAGGTGGTGGTGGGCAAGCATTCGAGGATTCGGAAGGACGGCTTGCTCTCGGCTTTGATAATGTCGCAGACGGATTGAGAATTGCCGTACAAAGCGAACATAATAGTGGTTCGACATCATATTTCAAAGAAAGCAAGAATGATATTACTGGTATGGGCTATGCTACTTCTACTTTGAGCGATAAACAGAAAATTGTTTACGACCAAGAAATTCCGTTAGTGATACAGATAATAACTTCTAAAAACGAAGTACATTCCTATGTAGTTGATTATTTTTTCCAACCAGAGGAATACGAAAAATATGATTACGAATATGTATATGCTATCACTGTCCTTTTTAGCCAAAAACCAGTGAGTGAATTAGCAAACTAACTTCTAAGATTATGAAACATAAATGCGCCGCCGTTGACAGTCCTGCCGCCTTTGCAGACGGGTAATCAAGGCGGGAAAGCCCTAAAATGACTTCCCGCCCATTTTAATTTTTACAGGAGTGTGTCTACAAGTTAGGGACATTTTGTCCCAAAGTTCGGCGTGAGACGAGGAATGGGGGCTTTCATATACGCTCTGTCTGCTGATAAAACCAGCCCTGCACTTGCGGCCCACACCACGCAATCACAGCCCTGTTTTCTTGCCGCTTCAATCCCTTTGCCCTCCCCGGCGGCAACATCATTTTACAGCAACGCCGACAGAGCGTATAACACACTACACTTTGCAAGGGCCGGTCTTGCGGAGGTTGAGGGTTCGGATTTATCTGTACTCGGTGCATTATTAAAAAGCTCAGTATTTACAGGGATTAATGTAAATACTGAGCTTTTCTTATTTTAAAGAATAATAACTTTACTAACTTTTTCACCGTCGTCCCCATGTTGAAACAGCCTGTATGGAGCTGTATCTTCCGCCGGTGGACTTCACCTTGCCGGAGACACTCAGCCGGTCATATATCTCATCAATGACCTGAGGGGCCAGGAATTTTCTGGCGCTGCGCACCATACCGTAGATGGTATAGGATAATTGACGGGCAAGAATAATTTTAGACGTGTTATCGGAAAGTCCCGCGTTTTCAAGTTCACAGGAATTTCCGAAGACTGCCAGGGAAAAATAAGGCAGCCACTTCATGTCGGGAAGCTCCTTCTGAAGGCGGGCGATGCAGGCCTCATTTTTCAGAAGAGGGTTGTAGAAATAGTTTTTATAAGAGGTCAGCTGACTGGCGCAGAGGGTCTGAACCCAGTACTCTTCCTCCGGATTACCGGAGATCCAGCCCTGGTAATCCTTGGCTTCCACAACGTATATGCCTGTCTCGTGTATCATGATAATATCCGCGGCAAAAGCCTCTGCGTTCTCCATGTAACGCCAGTTCACAAGAATTTTCTTGTAACCGCCCACATCCCTTAGTATGCGGAGGACCTCCCCGCTGCATTTACGTTCTCCGCCATAGGTGACATCATAATAAGAGCTGTGCGACAGTTTGTTTCTGTCCAGCTTATTGTAAAGGTGATTTCTGTATAGGTAGCTTAAAACCAAAATCAGGCAAAGCACTGACAGCATTCAATCCTCCTGGTTGTTTACGGGTACCGCCCCGGTTGTTTTACAGGTATCCGCCGGCGCCTCAAAAAGCAATGCTTATGAAGGATACCAGGCATTCTGCAAAAGCACCGATGTTACATAATTCGCCATTTTTGTCGAACCTTCTTTATTTGGGTGGGTTCCGTCGCTGGTATAATGGTTCAGCTCGTAAACCTCCATACCGCAATTGTGCACATCTATCACAGGAATACCATAAGCCGCGGCAATTGCCTTAATCCGGCTGTTGAAGTCGGCAATGGTATTTCCTTTTTCATTTACCCTGGGATGATCCCCTGAATTGGCCTCTGTAAGCGTCATACAATAAATCCGGGAGGCCGGGTAGGTGCGAAGGAGCTTCTGAAGCATAAGCTCATAGGCCTCCGAAAAATTAACGTAATATTTCTCACCGCGTCCTGTGGGAACTCCGTCAAATTTACCCAGTTCCATCGCCCGGAAGAAATCGTTTGCTCCCATATAAACAAGAATGATATCCGGCGAGGTTCCATAAGGTCCTTTCAGGTCATTGATTCTGCGGTCGCTGCAGCCGGCGCTGGAATGCTCATCCTTGGAATCCCCGCAAACCGTGCTTGCGGAATAGGAACCGTTTGCAGCAAGGCGCATCCCTGTATTGTAAAGCACCTGCATCCACCAGGTCTGTGTCACATCCTTCACATCATTATTCGCCTCAGGGTAAAAGCATGCATAGCCATCGGGAATATATCCCTGATAGGTAGAAATGCTGTCTCCCAGGACGGATACGCTCAGCCCCTTCAGCGGTGTCTGCGCAGGTGAGGATAACAAGCCTGCGGCAATCAGCCTTCCATTGGATACCGTACCAGCCTGGGCCTGCTGGGCCAGCATAGTATCCGCCTGCTCCTGCAGCTGTCTGGCAGCTGCCTGCACTTCCTCCTGTGTCTTTGCAGCCTGCGCGGCGGCTTCTTCCTGTAGCTTTGCAGCCTGTGCGGCGGCTTCCTCCTGTGCCTTTGCAGCCTGTGCTGCCGCTTCTGCCTGTGCTTTCTGTATCTGTGCCGCGGCTTCCTCCTGCAGCTTCTGCCACTGGGCCGCCGTTTCTTCCTGGAGCTTCCGTGCTGCTTCCTGAGCCGCCGCTTCCGCCTGTGCGGCCTCTACGGCCTCCCTGGCCTGCTGCTCTGAAAGAGCCTGCTGGTAAGCGGCAAGCTGAGCCGCATATTCTTCCTGCGCCCGGCGATAAGCCTCGGCCTGTGAAGCTGCTGCCTCCTGCTGCCCCGCTGCGGCCTGCTGCTCTGCCGATACCTGCGGCACCTGGGCAGATGCCGTTAAGTTTGCTAAGTTTGATGTGAACAGGCAGCTGACACTGAGCGCCGCTGCCAGAAACGTAAATTTTGTCTTTTTTCTCATTGCAAATCCACTGGAAAATATCGACCCCCGATATTCCCATCCTCCTTGTTTTGCGGAGCAAAATGTGAGCTCTCTGCGAGCAGAGGATTTTCCTCCTTGTTTTGCGGAGCAAAATGCGAGCCCTCTGCGGGCAGAGGATTTTCCTCCTTATTCTGACTGTCTGTTGATGTCCGGCTCCTTTTTCTGTTACAACTGCATGTATTCGCAGTCATATGGCGCCCTGTCTGAATTTGCACCTATTATATCAGTATTTTCTCCTTGTGTGAACCGTCAATTTTACCGAAAGCAAAAAGCGGGATCCCCAGCCTGCTATACCGGCTTAAGATCCCCTCCTTCTGTCATTATTTCTTTTTTACAGGAAACCACAGTTCGATGTAACCATATTCTGCCGTGCCGCATTTTCCTTAATGACAGATGACAACAGGACACAGGCGGATTATAATCAATCTCAGACACAGTCCAAATGCCGGTACCCGCAATAAGGGCAGTCCCTAAATTACCGGAAATTTTCCGAACTTTAAGATGAAAGGCGGTTATTATGTGGTTCTGGATATTCATGTTCCTCTGCAATTTACTGATTCCTCTGTTTATGGCTGGCTTCGGCCGGGTTATGCTGAAGCATCCGCCTAAGGAAATCAACAATTTCTTCGGATATCGCACTGCAATGTCCCGGAAGAACAGGGACACCTGGGATTTTGCCCATGCACTGTGCGGAAAAATATGGTGGAAAGCAGGATGGCTCCTGCTGGTTCCCTCCATTTTCATTCAGCTTCCTTTTATGCACAGTGATGAGGACACAGTCAGCCTTGTCAGCCTGCTTTTATGTATCGTTCAGTGTGCTGTGCTGATCGGTTCCATTTACCCGGTTGAACGGGCATTAAAGAAAACCTTTCACCCGGACGGAACGAGAAAACAGGGGTAGCAATACCGGCTTCCTGCTGTTCAGCGGATTTCTTCCGTATTTATCATCAGGCTCTCGATCTGCCCGGCGGCGATTACCGGCGCGGCATCCACATTTTTATGGCAGTTAATCCAGAGCGTTTCCAGGTTGGGAAGCCCGGCAAATACGGAGATATCTTTGATACCTGGCAGGATAATCATAACCGAACGCAGGCTGTCCATCCCCTGGAATACGCTGATATCCTTAATTTCCGGGTAAGACTCGCCCCACATCATCAGTTCCTCCAGCTGCGGCATCCCGTTAAGGAAATCCAGATTAGAAAGCTTTGGCGATACCATAAGGTTCAGGTATTTTAATTTTTTCAGCCCGGACAGCGGGGAAACATCGGTAAAATCCCGCACTTCAAAGGTGAGGGACACCAGATTGCCAAACTCCTGCAAATCCTCAAGGGTACGGATAGTCAGCCCGCCCGAAGGGATTTCCATCATCCGGTCTCCCATTCCAATCCGGTAAAAATCTCCCAGCCAGCCCACTACATAAAAGGACTCATAACGGTCCAAATCACTGGACATCACCGGACCGCTATCTTTTTCCAGAAGGGCGCGGACAATCGTCTCAATCCCCTTATCCTTCCATTTGATTTCATAATCCGACGCGCTTCTTTCCAATGACGGGAAATGCGGCGCCTCTGCGTCCATATAATATGCAACTATGGCAAAGGGATTATGCAGATATGGGTAAGGCCAGTTTTCCTGCCCCATTCCCTGCGCTTTTACTCCTTCCCTCTGCCCTGCCTTCCCCAGCTCGCGGAAGGATCGCGCGGCTCCCACGGTGATTTCCCGGCAGTCTGCGGCGGAATAGGGATTGACGCCGATGAATTCCGCCATATAATTATCACCGAAGCAGTAGCAGACCGTGACATACCAGCTGCCATCCACCTGGCTTCCGGCAAATTCCACCACATAAATCGTGCTCTCCCCATTTCCCTGCTTCGTATAAAAATCTATGGCTTCCAGATTATTTCCAAGCACCGCTTCTGCGGATTGTTCCAGGGCTTTCTTCGTATCCTCCCAATTCTGGGTAAAGGTGCTCTTTTCCGGCACCGTCGGCCGCACATCCACAAGAAGCACCGCATCGGAATTGGAAAACCAGATTCCCCAGGGTATACTGTCAGGCCCCGGGCCTGTGGTCCATTGCCCGGAAACATTGAAGCCGTAGGCTTCCGTCTGCATAATATCAAAGCCGGTCTGTGCCGGGCGGGCAATTGGTTCCTCCACAAGCATTACCGGCAGAAGCGCAGCACGCTCCGCAGCGCCTCGGGGCCGTGGCAGGCAGGCCGCCTGTGCGGGCCTTTTCCCCTGTTCCGGTAAAAGAGAGGACTGGGGAAAAGCATTATTCATTCCCGTCAGAGACATCACCATCCCCATAATCAGCGCCGTTAATTTTATCAGCAGCATACTGTGCCCTCCCTTCTGTCCTTGTTCCCAGGCCGACCTGTTAAATACACAGGCTTAAATACACTGGCTTGCTTCAAATCAGCGGTTAATTAATATATTGATCTACAAGAAGCTGCCCGATAGGGCCGTTGCTCCCCACAATACTTCCTTTTTCCCAGGGGACAGGCTTTTCTCCCTGAAAACCGGTCACCGTGCCGCCTGCTTCTTCAATGAGCAGAAGCCCCGCCGCATAATCCCAGGGTTTCAGGTTCATTTCAAAAAAAGCGTCCAGCCGGCCGCAGGCAACATAGGCAAGCTCGATGGCTGCGGAGCCTATCCGCCGGATATCCTGACAGTCCAGGAACACCTTTTTAAATATTTCAAAATTCCGATCCGCATATTCATGCTCATAGGGCGTGGTTCCGATGGATATCAGGCTGTCAGCCATTGTTTCCGCACGGCTTACATGGATGGGCTCTCCGTTCAGGAAAGCGCCTTCCCCCTTCACTGCCGTAAAAACCTCATCGGAAAAGGGCTGGTAAATCACGCCGCATACCATTTCTCCCCGGCTGCACATCCCCAGAGATACGGCGCTGTTTCTGAAATCATGAATCAGGTTCGTCGTCCCGTCCACCGGATCCAGAATCCATATATCCGCGTTAAAATCTATCTCACTGTTATCCTTTTCTTCACCCATAAACTGTATCCGGGGCCATTCCTTATGCAGCTGCTCCCTCAGGTATTCCTGAACCCGGAAATCCACCTGGGTCACATAATCCGATACGCCCTTTACGGTTACCTGTGAAACCGCCTGCTTATCCGTAAGCAGCCCTTTTGTCCCTTTCACCAGGGCAACCAGCTTATTCATATCAATTTTCATGGCATTTCATCCTCCTGTACCTTCAGCATAGCACAAAGCCACAGGATAAGGAACTGCCAACAGCAATAAATTAACTTCTTGAAATTAACTATTCAATTCAGCCCGCACAGGCTTTAGTAATAAGCATTTGCGGGCTGAATTGTCATGCTGATGATGGGCAGCTGCCAGGTGATATCCTGCGGCTTTATCTATACTTCGTTTTGTACTTCAGGCTATTTATCCGTTGTTTTTTCTGCGGCTCACATAACAGGCAATCGCTTTCGACATCTGCTCCGCCGTTCCTTCTCCGAAACGGTCGATGTTCTCCGTAAAACGTTCGTCGGCTGTGTACATCTGTCCAAGGCCCTCCAGAATCTCATCCGTACAGGTATAATATCTGGCGCTGATAAAATCCTGCCATTTTGCCACCAGTGCCTGCACCTCCTCAGACTCCGGCGCAAGCTCCCTGCTCTGCGCAAAAGCCTGCATGATGGAATCGCTTTCCTTCATCACTGCCTCCCATTCCCCGTTGCTGTAGCCGTCCGTGCGTTTTTTACTCTCCTGCCAGGCCTGGGTATGGCCCCAGCGTTCTTTGGCTTCCTCTGCATATTTTTCCTTGCAGCGTTCAATTTCGCTACTGTCAAATTCCTGAAAACTCATCTCTTTTTCTCCTTCCATTCTTCGTTCCGTCAGGGCAATCAGACGTTCCAGCCGCTCCTTCTTTTTTTTCAGGAGTTCATGCTGCGCCCTTAATGCCTCATTTCTGTCAAAGGAAGGGGAATCCAGCATTTCCTTAATCTGTGACAACGGAAAATCCAGTTCACGGAAAAACAGGATCTGGGAAAGCCGTTCCATATCCTTTTCCCCGTACAGGCGGTAGCCCGCATCCGTTACCGTTTCCGGCCGCAGAAGGCCGATCTGGTCATAATAATGAAGCGTCCTTATAGTCACTCCCGTCATTTTCGCTGCCTCGTTGATTTTCATCTGCATTCCTTTATCCATCCTTTTCTTCATTCATTGGGGACCGGTTCCGTTCTGAATGAGTTCAGTGTAATCTATGACGCAGCGTCAAAGTCAAATGTTTTTTTTGATTTCTGCCTAAAATGTTATAGTTAATTCGTGATTCACCATTTAAATTCGTGCTTGACG
>NZ_QVLV01000024.1:211-88321 GCF_003435485.1 Eisenbergiella massiliensis | reverse complement strand
AGAGAATCTGAAAGCCTTGATTTTACTGGCTTAGAGATTCCGAGAGACTATAAAGCGTAAAAGGAGGATGAATATGGCAAAAAATCCGGTAACACATCAAAAAGGAAGCAACAGGAAAGTGGGCAAACGGATTCTTTCCAGATGGCAGCTGTATCTGCTGCTTTTGCTTCCGGTACTGTGGCTGATAATTTTTGCTTATGTACCTATGAGCGGGCTGGTGCTTGCGTTTAAAAAATATAATGCGGGGCTGGGAGTGTGGGGAAGCCCCTGGGCAGGACTGGATAATTTCAGTAAATTTTTTAATTCCTTTAAATTTCCCATTGTCATGAAGAATACTTTGACAATTTCGCTGTATTCCCTGGCAGTATCCTTTCCCATTCCCATTATTTTTGCCCTGCTGCTCAATGCTATGTTGGGACAAAAATATAAGAAGGTAATCCAGACAGTTACCTATGTTCCCTATTTTATTTCCACGGTAGTTATGGTAGGCCTGATTTTCCAGCTGCTGGATTACCGCAATGGCCTTTATGGCAGCCTGTACAGCCTTTTTACAGGAAAGACAGCGCCGAATATTCTTTCCGAAGGAAGCCTTTTTAAGCATATTTATGTATGGTCCGGTGTGTGGCAGTCTACCGGTTACAGCGCTATTATTTATATTGCGGCTCTGTCAGGAGTGGATCAGTCCCTTCATGAAGCGGCCATGATTGACGGGGCCAGCCGTTTCCAGCGCCTGCGGTATATTGATGTCCCGGCGATTCTGCCTACAGCAAGTATCATGCTGGTGCTGGCGGTGGGAAATATTATGAACGTGGGTTATGAAAAAGTACTGCTGATGCAAAATGACCTGAACCTTAATTACAGTGAGATTGTTTCCACGTATGTATATAAGGTGGGCCTTGCCAGCGGAATTACTGATTTCTCATTATCAACAGCCATTGGCATGTTCAACTCAGTCATTAACTTCATCCTGCTGATTATAGCAAACTGGGGAAGCAAGAAGCTGAACGGCAGCGGTATATTCTAAGGAGGGCGGAACATGCATAAGTTTAAAAATTATAGTTTAAATGATAAGATTTTTTACATTGTGATTACCGTAATCCTGACCCTGTTTTTTATTATGGTGCTCTATCCCTGTATTTTTGTTATCAGCGCCTCTTTTTCTTCAGGAACCGCGGTGCAGTCCGGCAAGGTAGTGCTGTTCCCGGTAGATTTCAGCCTTGAGGGATATAAGACGGTATTTCATACCAATACGGTTTGGATAGGCTTCAGAAATTCGCTTTTTTATACGGTTGTAGGAACAGTAATCAATGTGGCGATGACCTTAACCGCGGCTTATTGCCTGTCCCGGCATGATCTGCCCGGACGTAACGGGATTATGCTGCTTTTTACCTTCACCATGTTTTTCAGCGGCGGCCTGATCCCCAACTATATGGTAGTGCAGAACCTGGGGCTTCTTAATACCAGATGGTCCCTGTTGCTCCCGGGAGCCATCAGTGTATATAATCTGATTGTTGCAAGAACCTTTATTGTAAACAGTATCCCCAATGAACTGCTGGAAGCCTCCCAGATGGATGGCTGTTCAGATTTTATGTATTACATAAAAGTGGTAATCCCGCTGTCTAAAGCGATTATAGCGGTTTTGGTACTGTTTTACGGCGTGGGGCACTGGAATGCATATTTTAACGCAATGATTTATCTGCATAATAAAGAACTCTATCCGCTGACGCTGTATCTGCGTGAAATCCTTATGTCCAGCCAAATCGATCCTTCCACAGTACAGGATCCTGAGCTTCAGGCGAGACTGGCTGATATGGTTGGGGTAATCAAATATTCACTCATTATGGTTAGCATGATTCCTGTATTACTGATATATCCTTTCGTACAGAAATATTTTGTTAAGGGTGTTATGATTGGATCCGTGAAGGGCTAGGCAGAAGGAGAAGAGTTGAAAGGCTATTTCATATGACTGAATAATCAATATCACAGATTTGCTGCGATATGTGGGAGGTTTAAAATGTATTTGGAAGAAAAAGACCTGGCATGGGCGCAGGAAACATTGGAAAGAACTGCGCATAAGCTTGAAAAGGTGGCTCAAAGATCAGCAGAAAAAATCCCCTATACTACGGTTGACGGAGTCCACGATGACAAATCGGGAGATAAGGAAATCGGCTGGTGGACCAATGGTTTTTGGGGCGGCATCATGTGGCAGATGTACACACTCACCGGAAAAGAGATTTACAGGAATATTGCGGAACAAAATGAAAAGAAACTTGATGCCGATCTGATGGACTATGAGAAATTGGATCATGACAATGGTTTCAAATGGCTGCCTACGGCAGTGGCCGATTACCGTGTAACAGGAAACCGAAGTTCCAAAAACAGAGGACTTCTGGCGGCAGGAAACCTGGCAGGACGATATAACTGCGCCGGAAAATTTATCCGGGCATGGAATGACTGGCCAAACAGCAAGGTTGACCGCAGAGGCTGGGCAATTATTGACTGTATGATGAATCTGCCTCTTTTGTACTGGGCAAGTGAAGAAACCGGCGATCCGAGATTTTCCCAGATTGCAGCGAACCATGCAGATACGGCAATGAAAGCATTTATCAGAGGCGACGGTTCGGCAAATCACATTGTGGAATTCGACCCGGCAAGCGGAGAAATGATCAAAAGCTATGGCGGCCAGGGCTACGGTGAAGGTTCGTCCTGGACAAGAGGCCAGAGCTGGGGGCTGTATGGGTTCATACTCAGCTATTTGCATACACAAAACAATGCCTATCTGGAAACGGCGGAAAGAATCGCGAATTATTTCATTGCCAATATTCCCGACAGCGGTTTGATTCCGGTAGATTTCAGGCAGCCTGAAGATGTGAAACTGGAAGACTCCACAGCCGCAGCTATTGCATCCTGCGGATTGATTGAACTGGCCAGGCAGAAAGATGGCCGGCAGCAAAAGATTTACCTGAATGCTGCGCTAAAAATGCTGCAGGCCCTCACGAAAAACAGCTTCAACTGGAATGAGGAGGAAGACAATCTGCTGACAAAATGTACCGCCGCCTATCATGATGAAAAACATGAATTTTCTATCATCTACGGTGATTACTTTTTCCTGGAAGCGCTGATGAAACTGGCAGATAAAGAATTATTCATCTGGTGAATTCCCTGAAGTTAATATAATAAGAGCAAGCAAAGAGAGACCTGCTGAAATGGCAGGTCTCTCTTTGTGCGGACACAGACTCATTAAAAGGGGGCTGCCGTCATTTGTCACCCTTTCAGTTCGTTAATAATTGAAAGCAGTTCTTCATCATGATTGACCCGGCAGGCAGATGGCGCGCCAAAAACCATACATGCCCGGTGCTCTCTGGTAAACGGATCCCATTTGGGCAGCAAATCGTGATTGGGATTTCCATATTTTGCAAAATGGATCCAGGCGTTAAAGATTTCTTCCTGCGTAACCCAGGTCTGTTCTCCGTTAAAGACACAGCCCTTGTCTTCTGCATTATGGAAAACAAAAGGAAGCTCCACCCCGTGCCAGCTGATTGTACCGCCGTTATAGGCACTTTCATATGTGAGCAGATATTCGTATACCGGAGCGCCGGATAAATCGGCGCGTTTTTCTGAAAAGAGATTAACATCCTGGCGGAAGGCCATGGGAATCAGGGTAAGCGCATAATAGGGTTTCAGGTTCGGATAGGTTTTTTTATAAATGTCATAAAGCGCCGGACCTTTCAGACCGTATTTCTCAGAAAGCTTTTTAACGACCTCACCTTCCGTTACCTGTGATTTATCCCGGCTGTCTGCCGGACCTGAAAATTCGCACAATGCATTGCCGATCATAACAGGTATGTTTCCGGTTTCTTCTCTGATTCCGGCCTGGCCGGGATCTCCGGGATAGTCTCCTGCGCCTGGCACCGGTGACCAGAAAAAGTAATCTTTAAAGGTATGGGGAACAAGCGCCATTAGTTCATTTACAGGCATGCTCTGCAGCTTATCTGTGCCGCCGGCGGCATTCACCAGAATCCTGGCATTTTTTTGTGCGGTTTCTCTGGTAATCCTCATGGGAAGACCGTCAACAGGTCCTTCCATCCTGGTAATGCCGCTCATGATAATGGCCTTGTGATATAAACCATCGGCGCAGGGCATCTGCATCAGCGTGGTCACCTTTCCGCCGCCGCCGGAATGTCCATAAATTGTAACATTATCAGGATTTCCGCCAAAGGAAGCAATGTTTTCCTGTACCCATTTCAAGGCTTCCACAAGATCAAGAATACCGACATTTCCGGATTCCCGGAAGTCATCGCCATATTGAGATAAATCAAGGAAACCTAAAACATTAAGCCGGTGGTTTACGGTTACGGAAACCACATCTCCTAAAAGAGCCTGTTCCTTACCTTCATAGCAGGTAAGATGGATGGCGCTTCCGGAAAAATATCCCCCGCCGTGCAGAAAGACCATTACCGGTTTTTGCGCTTCTTTATCCAGGGAGGTGGTCCAGATATTCAGATTCAGGCAATCCTCCGAGCTATGCCACAGCCTGGGCATGCCCATAATTTCATCCGGTAAGAAGTTATCATCCATATTGGGGCAGGTGTAGCCATAAGTTGTGGCAGTTAATGTCCCCTTCCAGGGGCTGACCGGTTCTGCTTTTTTAAAACGTTTTGCTTTACCATAGGGAATGCCGAGAAAGGTATATACATCATTTTCCATGAAGCCCCGTATTCTGCCGGCATTTGTGTTGACTTCGGCAAAGCCGTCGCGGCAGACAAAGTTTTTAAGTCTTTCCATCTTCTCCTCCTTTTGGAATCTATTTTCTATTCTTTTAAAATAGCATATCTAATTCGGGCATTTATAGCAAAAATCCCATTTCCTGTATGACATTTTCTGAGTTTCACTGATAGAATGGCAGCGATCCGATTCAGATTCCCCGAAAAAAGTAATATTGCACTTGAGTTTTAGCTTATTTAGCCGACTCATATAAAAAATATAACTATCTAAAATATCTTGACACATATGATGTGTAGATTATATAATAAATTTAGCTAAATCGTTACAGCTAATTAGCAAAAATAATAAATGAGATAATATGCTGTTTGACTGCAGCAAACGGCAAAAATTATTTTAGCGAATTAGCAATATGAATTAGCAAATGTAAATCAGAAAATCTATTGGGAGGAAACAGATGAAAGTTAAAAAATGGGTTGCATTACTGCTCGCGGGAACTATGGCGCTATCTGCAGCGGGATGTGGCGGAACGAAAGACACAGCCTCTAGCTCAGCGGATGAAAGCAGGGTAACAGAAACGGCAGCAAATGCCGGAGAGAATAGTCAGGCCGCTGAAACAAATGCGGAAAACAGCAATTACGGCGGAACATTAAAAATCGGGCTCCAAAATGCCATTGTTCATTTAGGATATGTTCATACCGGGCTTGGTACATCAGAAGCAATGATACTGGATACCTGCTGTGAGCATTTATGCAGATACGCGGAAGACGGAACACTTACTCCCTGGCTTTGTACTGCTTATGAAGAGGATCCGGATAATCTGACGCTGACGGTACATTTACGCGAAGGCATAAAATTTCATGACGGCAGTGATTTTAATGCTGAAGCTGTAGTCTGGAACTGGCAGGAATGGACAAATGCAGGGAATATTGAACTAAACTGTGTTGATAATTATGAAATTATTGATGACCATACAGTTGTGGTACATTTAAGTGAATGGTCCAATAATATAGCAACATCCTGCCTCTATACTGCAGGAATTATGGTTTCTGCAGAGTATGCGAAAGCAAATGGCACAGATGCGCTGGATAAAAATCCTGTGGGAACCGGAGCGTTTAAATTTGAGGAATGGGTTGTTGATGAAAAGATAGTATTTAAAGCAAACGAGGACTACTGGATCGAAGGTCTGCCCTATCTTGACGGCATTGAGTTCGCTATTATTCCGGATGAGGCCGCCCAGATATCCGCATTCCAGACCGGGGAAATAGATGTTCTCCTGAACTGTAACTCTGATGCGAGCAGGACCCTGAAAGAAGCCGGTTTTACTCCTGAGGCGAAATCCTTAATAAGCGGCGGTATGTCATTTATGTTCTGGTTCAGTTGTCAGGATGATGGCCCTATGGGAAATGTTGATGCCCGCCGGGCTGTATGTTCTGCAATTGATAAGGATGCTATTGTAAATTATATTAAGGAGAACAGCGGTGCAGTGATAGAAAGGACTGCGCAGTGGGGACCGAATGATGTATGGTCTGCAAATCCTGACTTAAAAGGATATCCATATGACCCTGAAGCTGCCAGGGAATATTTGAAAGCAGCAGGCTATCCGGATGGATTTGATATGATTATTTATTATGGTAACGGCGGCGATGATGAGGAAATTTGTTCTCTGGCACAAAGTTATCTGGCTGAAGTTGGAATTAATGCGAAGCTGGAATTGATTGACTCCACTATAACAAATGAGTTATCCGGTATTAATGGAGAATCCTTTAACGGGATGATATTTAGCGCCGGGCGTGCTGAAGTAGATCTTACTACATATTATAATCGGACATTTTTACCGGATGGTGTACGTTGGGTCAACCAGGTTACGCATGAGGAAGATATCGTTGAATTAATTAATCTTGCAACCACATGTAAAACTTTTGAAGAAAAAGAAAAGTATTGTCAGGAATTATCCAAAACAGTTATTGATGACTACTGTGAATTAATGCCGCTGTATATCTCCAGCGATACAATTTTTACCCATGGTAATTTAGTTGATCACGGTATTTATCAGATTAACGCAATTATTTGGACACCGGAATCTGCGTATCTCACCAGGTAAATGATTAGGGATGATCGGCAGAAAAATATCTGCCGATCATTTTTAACGGAAGGAGCAGGATTTTGAAGAAATATATAATAAAGCGTTTGGGACAGGCTGCTATTACTATTATATTGATCTCTGTTTTTGCATATCTGCTGATGTACATAGTGCCGGGGGATCCGGTTTATGCCATATTAGGCAGTGATATTACAAGAGAGCAGTATGAAAAACAATATTTACTCATGGAATTAGATAAACCTATGCTGGTAAGGTATTGGCATTGGGTTGAGAAGATTGTGCAGGGAGATATGGGATTATCCTATAAATATACGAAACCGGTAATGGATTTATTGCGGCAGCGATTACCGGTAACCATGTATCTTGGGGGGATATCTCTGATTATCAGTGTGTTTTTGGGAATAATTCTGGGAACTTTATGCGGAATTAACAGAGGCAGAACGGTGGATAATGTTTTGACTGTATTGGCCAATATTGGTTCTGTTGTACCGGGCTTCTGGCTGGCTGTTGTTGGAATGTATATTTTTTCCATTAAGCTTGGCTGGCTGCCTTCTTATGGTTTTTCTTTTCCGACAGCAGGCGTGGGATTAAGTATAAAACAGACGATTATGCCGGTGGTCTGCCTCAGTGTTGGCGCTGTTGCCAGCCTGACCAGACAAATGCGTTCAGGCATGCTGGAAGTCATTCGGCAGGACTACATAAGGACTGCACGGGCAAAGGGATTGAAGGAATCCCAGGTTATCGTCAGGCACGCTATTAAAAATGCAATTATTCCGGTAGTTACATTATTGGGAATGAATCTGAGGGGGATTGTTTCAGGAGCAGTTACCATTGAAACGGTATACGCAATTAATGGCACAGGTTCTTTATTGGTTAACAGCATTGTTGGGAGAGACTATCCGGTTATTCAGGCATGTGTTCTGATTATATCTGTAGTAGTCGTATTATCTAACCTGTTGGTGGATATCTGCTATGGTTATCTTGATCCCCGCATCCGATTACAATAAAGGAGAAAATATTATGAAGCATCAGTCCCGTTTTACCTACAGCCTGAAAGTGCTGTTCAGCAGGAAATTAGTGGTATTTGCTGTCTGCCTTGTTGTTTTATTTGTCCTGATTGCCGTTTTCATTCCGGTTTTATCCCCTTATGATCCATATAAAACAGATATGACAAGTTCTCTGTTAAAGCCGTCTTCGGAACATTGGCTTGGTACGGATAAACTGGGAAGGGACGTGCTGACCCGGTTGATGTATGGAACAAGGACCTCCTTATGTATTGGCGTCCTTTCGGTTTTTCTTTCCAGTATTCTGGGAGTGGCAATTGGTTTGATAAGCGGCTTCTACGGAGGTATTGTCAATACTGTTTTGTCAAGAATTGTAGATGCATTACTGGCAATTCCCAATATTATGTTTGCCATGGCGCTGAGTATAATGTTTTCCAGCGGAAGTATTTTAGGGCTTGTACTTGTACTGGGAATATCCACAGTCCCTACTTATGCAAGGCTGCTGACCGCACAGGTATTACAGATAAAAAATTCTGACTTTATGACGGCGGAGAAGGTGTTGGGAATCAGTAATAAAAAGAAAATAATGTCACATCTGCTTCCCAATTGCATATCACCGATTTTAGTGGTATTAACAGCAAATATAGGATTTACAATATTAGCAGAATCCAGCCTCAACTTTTTAGGGTTAGGGGTATCCGCTCCTGTAGCCAGCTGGGGCGGTATGGTGAGTGAAGCGTATACATTACTTTTATCAAGGCCCGTTTATGCGATGGCGCCGGGCATATGTATTATGCTGTTGGTTTTTGGTTTTAATATTTTGGGTGATGGAATCCGGGATGCAATAGATCCAAGATTAAGAGGAACATTATAGGAGGTTGCTATGGAACACTTTTGGGAAGTGAAAGATCTTTCGGTGAGCTATGAAAATTTGGATGGACTTACACAAGCTGTCGATCATGTATCCTATTATGTTGATCATGGAGAAATTGTGGGGATTGTTGGAGAAAGCGGATCCGGGAAAAGCCAGACACAGCTGGCGGCTTTGCAGCTGATTCCGACACCGCCGGGGAAAATTGATAATGGAGAGGTGCTGCTTAATGGAAGGAATATATTAAGTTCAAAACCAAACAGCAGCGAGATGAGAAAAATTCGGGGCGGACGTGTCGGGATGATTTTTCAGGAACCAATGACATCGCTTAATCCGGTTAAAACAGTAGGATTTCAGATTATAGAAGCAATTCTTCTGCATTCTGATACTGATAAAAAGAAGGCGGAAGAGAAAGCCGTCGAATTAATGGAAAAAGTCGGCATTGCTGATGCGAAAACACGTTTATATGACTATCCGCACCAGTTTTCCGGCGGTATGAGACAGAGGATTATGATAGCCATAGCCCTGGCGGGGAATCCGGATATGATCATTGCGGACGAACCAACAACAGCGTTGGACGTTACGACGCAGGCACAAATACTGGATCTGCTCAAAACGCTTGCAAAAGAAAAAAATACAGCACTATTGATGATTACCCATAATCTGGGAATTGTAGCCAGATATGCAGAACGGATATACGTTATGTATGCCGGGAATATTGTGGAAGCCGGAACCACAATGGAAATATTCCATGAGCCGTCGCATCCATATACCAGAGGGTTATTGAGAGCAGTCCCCAGACTGGACGATGATAAAAACCGTTTGATTCCAATTGACGGAAATCCTCCGACGCCAACAAACAGGAAAGAAGGCTGTCAGTTTATCGACAGGTGCAGATATGCATGTGAGAAATGTTATGGAAAAGCTATGCCGGCTTTAAGACAGGAAAGTGAAACACATTTTATTGCCTGCTATTTGAGCAAAGAAGAACTGGATGAAAAAGAAAAAAGCTGGGAAACAGAAAAATCGGTACATAAATCTTTGCCGGGGGATGAAGTGGTGCTGGAGGCAAAGGATATTGATGTATCTTTTCCTGTAAAGGGAGGCTTTTTCAAGAAAAAAAGCGGAAATCTCAATGTATTGCATCATGTAAATTTTCAATTATATAAAGGTGAAACATTGGGGCTGGTTGGCGAATCCGGCTGCGGAAAGACAACAACGGCAAAGGCGGTTTTAAAATTATTGGATGAAACAGTGGGGAAGGTCTATCTTAATGGTGAAGAAATACTGGGTGTACCTGAGCGTTTGTTCCGGAAGGAAAGAAGAAAAATACAGATGATATTCCAGGACCCCTCCAGTTCTCTTGACCCCAGGAAATCGGCAGAAGAGCTTGTAGGGGAACCGCTGTTTCCATATGGCCTGGTGAAGAGCAAAGAAGAGTATGATAACAGGGTGGATGAACTGTTTAAGCTGGTCGGTTTGGAGCCTGCACTCAAAACCAGGTACGCCCATGAATTCTCCGGAGGGCAGAGACAACGTGTTGGGATTGCCAGAGCTTTGGCCTGTGAACCGGAAATCATTATTTGTGATGAACCGATATCCGCGTTAGATGTTTCAATACAGGCGCAGATTATTAATCTATTGGAAGATTTGCAGGAAAAGCTGGGACTTTCCTATTTATTTGTGGCGCATGACTTATCGGTGGTCAAGCATATCAGTCATCGGGTGGCGGTGATGTATTTGGGGGTAATTGTAGAATTAACCAGCAGCAGTGATTTATATAAAAATCCATTACACCCTTATACAAAAGCGTTGCTGCGTTCAGTTCCAATACCGGATCCTGTTCTTCAGGAGGGAGAGAAGAACTATGAACTGAGAGGTGAAGTCCCGAGTATTGTAAAGAGGCCCGAAGGCTGTCCGTTCAGTAACCGCTGTGAGCTGGCTACGGAAAAATGCAGACAGCAGATCCCGGATTTCCAGGAAGTTGAAAAGGGACATTTTGTAGCATGCTTTGCTGTAAAAAAGTCCTGTTAAATTGGAGCCTTGCAGGAGCAGGCGGAAAGGAAGTAAAATGGCGGTTTGTAAAATAAAGGATATAGAGCTTGAATATGAAGAATACGGAACAGGAGAAAGATATTTACTTTGCTGCCAGCAAAGCCATTCAAAAGTGGTAAACTGGACAATTGATCTTGCTGAGAAGGCAGGTTTCCATGTGTACGATATTGTAATTCGCGGATTTGGAAGGTCAACACATATTACGGAAGATTTGGGAGATACATGGTATGATATGTGGGCACAGGATGCCTGTGATTTCGCAGATGCAATGGGAATAGACAAGTTTTTTTATTCGGGAGTATCCCATGGCGCGGGAATAGGATGGCATATTTGCGTAAATCATCAGGAAAGAGTCAGGGCCTTTTTTTCTATTGTGGGAGGACCTCATAGTAAGGATGGACAGGAAACAGGTTCTGCACGTATGAAAACCATAATGGCAGCAAAGACAGAAGAAACATGGAAAGCACATTGCGACGCCTGTGACGCTGATTTTTCAAGAGAACGTCCGGAAGGGATGAGCGAAGAGCTTTGGGAACTGAAACTGCGGTTCCATGAGGAACAAATCGAAAACATGCGGAATATGTCTTTGGAAGAAGCACGTTTGAATCCGCGAAAACCTTTTCCGAAGCAAAAAACAGAAGAAGAGTTAATTGCGGTTTTAAGCCAGGTTAAGATTCCTGTGCTGATGATGGGCGGTATGCACGATCCCATCTGTCTGCCTGAAAATCTGGTACGTTCATGTAAAGCGGTTACAGGTTCTAAAATGATTATATATGAAGATGCAACTCATGGGCTGGATATGGAACATAAAGATGAGGTCGTCAGGGATATTGTCCGTTTTTGTGAAGATCGCGGGTTATAATAAGGATTGTGGTGTGAGGAAGATATGGGAAGTACAGGGATAAAAGAAATTGTCACTAAAAGAGGAACTTACATAGGAAGAGTAGAGAAGGAGACAGGAACCTGTTCCTTTCTGGGAATTCCATATGGTACAGCCGCGCGGTGGGAAAGAGCAGCCGACGTGAAAACAACACCGGAAGTTAAAATCAATGCATGCAGTTACGGGCCTTCCCCCTGGCAGGACATTGTACAGGAGGACTATGGGATTCCCGTCGAAATGAATGAGGAATGTCTGAACCTGAATCTGTTTGGCAGGGATTTGGAACAAACGGGAAAAACAGTAATGGTTTGGATCTATGGAGGGGCCCAGGTAGCCGGAAATAATATTGGCTGCAAAACAGGTTCCGGAGAAGCGCTGTTTGACGGGAAAAAGATAGTGGAAAATAATTCTGATATCCTGGTCGTGGTTCCCAATTACAGGGTTGGAATCTGGGGTTCTGTAAATCTTTCCACATTGAACGGTTTTACAGAACGTTATCAATTCAGTAATAATCTTGCGAGACTGGATATTGTACAGTGCCTGAAGTGGATCCATGAAAATATTGAAGCCTTTGGCGGTGATAAAAACAAGGTAACATTATTTGGGCAGTCAGCTGGCTCTGCCAATATAAGCAGCCTGCTTCTGATGCCGGAGGCCAGAGGACTATTTAAAAGGGTTATCTGTGAAAGTTCGTTCGCTATGGATTTGAGTCTGACCTCATATCAGGATAGTATTACGATATCTGATGAATTTTTCAAACGCCTTCATGTGAAATCTGTGGAAGAGGCTGAAAGGCTGGAAGCGAAGACCTTATTGAGAGTGCAGAATGAGATTATAAAGCATTCTATGGGGGGAACACCGATATTTTCAGGCGTAAATTCAAAGCTTTTTTCCCCTGTTATTGATAATGCTGTAATCCCGGAAAATTATTGGGATTACTTCATACAGACCGGATGCTGCGGAATAGATTTCCTTGGAGGGACAAATGAGGGGGAATATGACCAGCAGTTTGAAAGATTTAAAGAACCCGGTAAATGGGCCGAAGCGAAACAAATGTTATTGGACCATTGTAAAGCAAAACTGGATCCGTTACATGGAGGAAGGGAGGATATTATATCTTTATATGCAGAAAATGAAAAAATGGCGAGGACGGATTTCGATGCATACAGAGATTTAAAAAATGATATTTATCTGCGGATGGGGGCTTTAAGCTATGGAATGATATTTGCAGAACAAGGCTCTTCTTCCTATCTTTATTATCTTGCTTTACAGGGTACGGGCAGGGGGGAGAATACAAGATGCCCACATGGAGCAGAAATCCCCATATTATTTATGAAAGACAGTGCTGCTGATGAAGAATGCCAAAGGCAGATACGTAATGCATGGTATGACTTTGCCCGTTCAGGAAATCCCAATGGAGAAGATAATAAAAATTTTTGGAAGCAGGTTGGAAATGGTACCCTGAATACGATGAAGATAGGAAAAGCTTTTGTTATGACATCCGGAGTCCGGCTTAGGGATGCATCGTTGCTGCTCCCTCTTATGAAGGAATATCAGGAATGTCCTGCGTTTAAAAAAATATGTAAAAGGTTTATTAAGATCAATTGAGGGGGAAGAAATCTAAAACAGCTTAAGTGAGGGAAATATGAGAAAAAAGGAAAAGGTTCTTTTTAACAGAAATTATAATATGATGATGCTGGTTGGATTATTAATTGCATTCGGCTACAGTATGATTTCAACCCTGATTTCTTCTTATGCAGTGGAAATAGGCGCATCTTTAACTATAGCAGGTACGGCAGCAGGAATATATTCGATATCAGCATTATTGGTACGCCCCTTCAGCGGTATAGCGGCAGACAGGGTAAACAGGAAATATATGTGCCTTTTGGCTACATCTGTAATATGTTTTGTTATGCTTGGTTATGGTCTGGCGGCAAATATTGGCGCTCTGATGATTATCAGGATTATTCACGGCGCGGCCTTTGGTATCAGCGGAACTGCTAATATGTCTTTAATCAGCGAATATATACCTGAAGAAAGGATGGGAGAGGGATTAGGATATTATGGTATGGGGCAGGTGCTTTCACAGGTTTGCGGCCCCAGCCTTGGGGTGGCGATAAAGAACCGTTTTGGATATCATACGTTATTTTACTGTATTTGTTTCCTTACTCTTATTGCCGTAGCTGTTCTTTTGCTTCTGAAGTATGCGCCGGCGCAATATAGTACGGAAAAGAAAGAAAAAATTTCCGTTCAAAATCTCATTGCCAGGGATTGTCTTATATATGCCCTGGTTGCAGGCATGTTCTCCATGTGTAACGGTGTTGTAAATTCTTTTTTGCAGCTTCTTGGAACGAGCAGGAATATTTCCGGAATTCCATTATTCTTTTCTGTGAATGCCATTATATTATTTGTTCTCAGGCTTTTTATGGGGAAGGTGGTGGACAAGAGCGGATTAACAGGCGTAGTAAACTTTTCGCTTATTGCAGGTGCGGTTTCCATGGCGCTGCTGGGGGCCGCTTATGGAATGCCGCTTATCATATTGTCGGCGGTGCTTAAAGCATTCAGCCAGGGAGGAGGTCAGATATCCCTTCAGACAGCATGTATCAAAAAAGCGGGTCCGGCAAGAGTTGGTATTGCCACAAGCACCTATTATATTGGGGCAGACATCGGTCAGGGAATAGGACCTATAGTTTGCGGTAAAATTGCGGAAAACACTAATTATGAGATTATGTTTTATGTAACAGGGATAATAATGATCGCTTCATTGGTAATTTTTAATATGTATCAAAAACGGGAAGGGAAAAGAGTTATAGCGGATTTGGCGCATTGATATTGGATAATAATTGTATTATAATAATCAATATCAGGAAAAGCGTTGAAATCAGTACGATAAATTAAGGAGAAGTGTGATTGCTGTTTTTTGGTTGAATCATACATATGGCGGATGAAGAAAAAAAATGAGACTGTTCAAATCAAGCAGATTGCTGAAAGATTAAATATATCACCTTCCACAGTTTCTGTTGTATTGAGCGGTAAAGGCGATGAAATGAGGATTTCTAAAGCAACACAGGAAATTGTGCAGAAGATGGCGCAGGAAATGAATTATCATCCTAATGTGTATGCGAGACGGTTACGGAATGCAGATACGCAAAAATCTCATTTTGTCATCGCAATTTTTATGAACATCCGTACCACAGGGGAGAGAATAGCCGGTATCAATGAAGGATTATGGGCAGCTGAAAAAAATAAGAAATATGTGCTTGATTATATTCTGGAATTTTTTGAATATGATAATCTTTCAGAATGCGACAGTGTAATCAGCTCCAGCATGTATAATGGCGCTCTTGTAGTCGGTACATCTGAGAAGGATATTGATTACCTGAATAATAAGCAATTGGATTTGCCTGTGGTAGTTATGAATGTGCCGGGTGAAGGCTTCAGCAGTGTATATGTGGACGAATATCAGGTAGGAAGGGAGTGTGCAAAGCTATTTCAGAAAGCTGCTATTTCCACAGCAGGAATTATTACGCAAATTTATAAAGGGCGAGGCCCTGGAATGAGGCAATTAGGATTCCTGCAGGCTTGTAAAGAATACGAAATCCGGGTTGAAGAAAATTGGAAAATAGATACGCAGGAGCGTACCTTTGATTGCGGCAGAACGGCGATGAAACAGCTGCTGAGTCAGCAGGAAATTCCGCAGGCAGTGTTTATTATGTCGGATAAAATTGCGATTGGAGCTGTTTATACTCTTAATGAAGAAAATTTATCGGTTCCAGAGGATCTGAGTATAATCTGTTACGGAGATAATGAGTTGCTGAACATCATGAAGCCTACAATTAGCTGTATTCGATTTTCTGTTAATGATATGATTGAAGACGCTATATCGTTATTGATTGCAATGTTTGAAAATAATATTAAGGAGCCGATGGCAAAAATAAAGACGGCAGACTTTGTGTTCAGGGAGAGTTTTCCCAATCCGGAAAAATGTGACTAAAATAATAGAGTATTATAAAAAGAGAAGCACTGTATTTTTTGTAAACACAGTACTTCTCTTTTTATATATGTTGGCTTGCAATATAATATTTAGCAAAAAATAAATTTAGCTTAATTGTGCCTTGAAAGATACAATATATTAATAGTATAATGAATTTAGAAATATTAGTTTATATAGATAAATGAAAGCAAAAATGAATATATACAACTTTGGTTTATTTAGCTGTTTTTAAATAAATTTAGCAAATATTTTAATGAGTCATTCTTAGGAGAAAACTTGTGAAAATTAAAAAGCAAATAGGAACATTGCGTTTTCGGTTGCTAATTATAACTATTATATCAATAACAATGCTTTTTATATTGATGATTATTTCCGGATTATCCTTTATTTATGAGATAAGGGATGAATTTTTTGAAACAAATAATTATGTAGTTGAGACTTTCTCTGATAAATTTGAGGTTGAGTTAAATGTATTGGACTCCTATGTCGAAAGCCTATATGCCGAAAATAATAGTTTTCATATACTAACGCATCAGCTTGGAATGTTAAATAGAATTAACTGGGAGTATTATTTAAAGAATGCAATGCAAAGTAAAGCTGATTCTATCAATGAATATGGTGGGGTTTTTTATTATGATGGTACAAGAAATGCTCTCCGCAGCTGCTATAGTGGGAACTACAGTACCCCAGAGATGTATTCGATAAATCATGAACTGCGTGGATGGCTGTATGAAAGACGAGAAACATTTTATTCAGGGATTGAATCGTTTGATAATAAGAAATTTTTATTGACAATACGCGGAAATGGTACATATTGTGTCGGTTATTTCCTCGAATTAAACAGGTTTTATGAAAATGAGGTTTTACATGAAGATTCGGATATCCAGTTAATTCTCGTTGATAAGGATTCAAATTATTTATGCGATATTGGTGAGAAAATTATAGAGGAAGATCAGATTTTGGAAGCTATGCAGCGTACCCGACTGAATGGATACAGATATCTGCTTGTATCTTCACATATTGGCGGCAGGAATATACGGCTAGTAATGATAAGGCCATATCTTATATACATGAGGTTTTGGCAAAAATGGTACTTCTGGATATCGGTTATTGCAATAACTGTAATAAATGTCATAATTGCATTTGGCTACAATGCTTTTGCTAAAAAGGTGGTACTGGTGCCGATAAATAAATTAGTACAAAAAGTAAATAATCTGGAAAAAAAAGATATACCCCATCAGAAAGAAACCTATAGTAAAGTACAAGAGTTTCGTGAGATAGAAATCCAAATAGATGAACTGATAAGGCGTATCTATAATCTACAGTATGAAATTTTTAAGGTGGAGTCAGAAAAGCAGCAGGTGGAGCTGCAGAGTTACCAAATTTGCCTAAAACCTCATTTTTTCTTAAATTGTCTTAAAAGTATTGACGCCTTGTACCAGAATAACAGTCCTTCTCTGGACGTTTTTCTGCGCGTGCTTTCAGATTATATGCGAAAGAGGCTTTCCTATTTGTCGGCTACGGTTTCTCTTGCAGAGGAAGAAGAGATGATACAAGATTATTATTCTCTTATGTCGATTCTGCACCAGACACCGGTATTATTGGAAAAAGAAATTGCCGAAAATACAAAAAGCAGTCTTATTCCAGTTTTTGCACTTCAGACATTTGTTGAAAATTCCTATAAATATGCGCAGATTAACGGAAAAATCTTGGATATTAAAATAAGAACTTCTTTTATAAGTGTTGATGGAAAGAATATTCTATTACTGGTGGTCAGCGATAATGGAAAAGGGTATAGTGATAAAATGATAGCTGCAGTAAATCAACCGCTTTGCGCGCCGGTAATCAGCAAAGAGCATATAGGAATAGACAATCTGCGTAGCCGCTTATGGCTTTTGTATGGGGAGAAGGCAAAAGTAATTTTATATAATGGAGTATCTGGGGGCGCAGTCGCTGAGGTTTATATCGAGCAGGAATGTGCGGACACAAAGAATAGCGAAGAAGGCAGGAGGGGATAAAAGTGAAAATACTGGCAGTTGATGATCAGAAAATAGTTCTGGATTTGATTCGCAGTCAGGTGGATTGTCAGGTACTGGGAATTGACGAACTGGATATTGTTACAAGCGCCGATGCTGCCCGAGAAAAGTATAGAGAATATAAATATGAAATAATGCTATGTGACATAGAAATGCCTGCGGAGGATGGGCTGAGTCTGGCAAAGTGGGTGAATGAATTTTCTTCAGATACTAAAATTATATTTCTGACATCCCATGCCGATTTTAATTATGTAAAAGAAGCTATTTCCATTCATGGTTTTGAGTATTTGCTTCAGCCAGTTTCGAAAGATGATCTGGAACGGGTATTACAAAATGCTATAATTGAATATCATCTGCAGGAAAAAAAACGAATGTTGGAAAAGAAGGGAAGCTTTTATCAGTCAAGAGAAGAAGAGGTTTTGAGAAGAGGTGTTCTGTCATGGCTGCTGTCGGAAAATGAGGACGAAATGTTTCTGAAAAATTTGATGGACTTTTGTGAGATCGGCAGTTGCGATAATTTAGTTATGGTGCCTTTTACGGTACTTATTACTAAGAGAATGGTATCATCTAAAAGAATGGAGCGAGCTTTGCAACGTTTTATTTTGGAAAATATTATGAATGAACAGCTATACTCAATTCAGGGAAAATGTGTGTTAATGATAAAAAATGATGAGGAATATGCAGGAATACTTTTTCTGACGGACTATAGTCATGGATTGGAAAAAAGGAAGCAACTATATGATAAAATAAGTATAATACAAAAAAACTGCGATATGCTTTTGGGTATAGAAAGTTTATATTGTTTTGGAAAAGAGGTAGTTAAAAGGGAAGTAAAGTCGGCATACCAAAGTTTACAAAAGTATATTTCTCATTATGTACCTAAAGGAGAAAAAGTGATGTGGGAGACCGATGAAGGTTCTCCAATGGTGAAAGAGTATTCGTTTGAGGATGAGGCGAAACTATGGCACGAAATGTTGACCATGCACGAATATAATCAATTTTGCTACTCCATATGGAATATGTTGGATAAAAATAAAGAACAGATAAATGTTTATTTTATGATACCTTTTCACCAGGCATTTAGCAGGACTCTATTAAGATATCTGATAGAATGCAATATTCCTTCACAGGAGATATTTAAAGAGCCGTGGGATTACTCCACGTATATGAATTCTTATAGCAATGTAGAGAAATTTAGAGAAATGGTACATTATATCGCAGGAGTGCTCGCTCAAAAGTCAGATGAATGTGAAGATGTTATTGATATTGTTGTAAAATACATTAAGGAACATGTTGATGAACCGATGTCTGTAAGCGAGATTGCTGATTATGTATGCAGGACTCCTGAAAGTTTGACAAAGCTATTTAGAAAGCGTACGGGATATTCGATAAAGGAAGCAATAGTCCATGAAAAGATGGAGATGGCAAAAATGCTTCTGACGAAAACGGAGATGACAGTAACTTTAATAGCGGATCATGTAGGATATGAGAATTACAATACATTCATCAGAACTTTTAAGGCAGTAGAAAAGTGCACTCCATTAGAATATAGAAATAATTCATAAACTGAATCAAGGATGAGGCATAGGATTTTTCCTATGCCTTTTTTGGCAGAAAGTGTAAGTGTTTTGGATAGAAAAAGGCTATTTCTTTTTTCTTGTTCACAATATAATCAAAGAAAAGATGTTAAATCTTATCTAAGGTCTTGAAAGGAGAAAATTATGAGAAGGGGATTAAGGTTACTTTTAGTGACTGTGATGGTCTGTACACTGCTTACAGGGTGTGGGAATGTTGAAACTGCAGCTTTAGAAACGATGTCAAAGAGTGAGACAGAGACCGAGAAAGCTGAAAATAAAACAGATACGTCAGATTGGCCGACTGTTACCTTGGGAATTTGTCCATTACAGGAAGTTACGGACCTTCAATTGGTTAATGATGCGTTAAATGGGTATCTGGAATCTATTAATGCAGGAGTTTATGCTGATATTTTGTGTCTGGAGGCCGGAAATCTGTCAACAACACTGACATTGATGCTGTCTTCTACGGAACAGCCCATAGATTTGTTTACCAATTTATTCTATGGCACATTAAATGATATTATTGCAAATGATCAGTGCGTTCCTCTTGATGATTATCTCAAAGAGTACCCGGAAGTAATTGATGTAATTGGGGAAAAGTTTCTTCCATTTGGTCGGATGAAAGGTATTCAATATGGTTTGCCAATTGTAAATGCATATGCATCACTGAATACTTATGCTCTTCGCCGTGATATTGCAGAAACCATTGGTGCAGACGATTTGGATGGGAAAAAGATTACTTTTGACGACTTGACAGAAATTCTGATAGACGCAAAAGAGGCTTATCCAGAGTTGTGTTTTTTTACAGATGCAGGAGTCAGTCTGGGGATTGGCATTGATACACTTGGAGATAACTCATATGAAGGTGTTCTATTAAACAGAGGAGTAGATACGAATGAAATCGTAAATTATTTTGAAACAGATGAGTTCAATAGATATCTGGATTATACCAAGAAATGGTCGGAGGCCGGGCTGTTTGCGGATGATCCGCTGAATAATTCCAATACAATTGCCGGAATGCTGAATAACGGACTCGCCGGAGGTGAATTCTTCGGTGCATATAGTGTAGAAGCTGCCAGATCCGGCATGAATACGTACGGGGATTTTGTTATTTACCAAATCAATGATGCTATTGCAAATGCTTCTTCTGGTGGCAGTGCCTATTTTATCTCTTCTGTAAGCCAGCATCCAGATGCCGCTATGAAAATGCTCGCTCTGTTATATACGGATCCTGTAGTTGCCACATACGTTGCGCAGGGCATTGAAGGTATTCATTATGTGGTAGATGATAATGGTTGCTCGTGGTATCCGGAAGGAAAAGATTTATCTAATGTTAATTGGTGCGCCGGAACTTTCTTTTATTTTCCCAATGGGACTCTTACCTATCCGTTTGAGACAGACAATGCTGATTATTATAAAGGTATGAATAAAAGTAATGCTGAATGTGAAATTACGGAGGGATTAGGATTTGTATTTGATAATAGTAGTGTCTATGATGAATATTCGGCAGTCGCGAATGTAGTAACAGAGTATTTGAAAGCTATTATTTATCATCAGGTGGATGTGAATGAGTATTTACCAAAATTCAGACAGGAATTGAAAGCTGCGGGTATTGAGACAGTTATTGCAGAGAAGCAGGCACAGTATGATGCTTTTCTGGCAGATAAATAAGATGATTTGGGAGGAGAAAAGATATGTTTATGAAATGTGAATTTCCTTCTCAGGCTCTAGGGTATCCTGCAAGTGTGGATATTTTGCTTCCTGACGGCCTGACAGGAGAGAAATATCCGGTTCTTTATCTATTGCATGGCGGTGATGGAACACCATGGATACGTCACACGGCGATAGAACGTTATGCACAAAAAGCCAGAATAGCAGTGGTTATGCCTTTTTCCAGAAATACATGCTGGCGGAAAGCAGAGATAACCTATCCGGGGATGGCTTGGGAAAAACCTAAGGTTGAAGACTTTGAGACTTTTATGATGTCTGAATTAAATGATATTGTCACAGGCTATTTCCCTGTTTCGTCCAATACAGAAGATACATATATTGCGGGACTGTCATTAGGCGGATATGGTGCTGCATATTATGGTGTTACTTATCCAAAACATTTTGCGGAAGTTGGAATATTTTCGGGCTATTTGTTTAATCAGAAAATGTTTCAGGCAGACAGAATAACTCTGTCCCATGATGAATTGGCAGCAAATCTGATACCGGATTTGGTTGAACCGGTGAAAGCGGCCGGCTCACGCCAAGAACGCCTTCCAAAGTTTTTTATGATGAATGGAACGGAGGATGTGTGCGAATTTTCGCTGCTGTATGCAGAACTTTTGCAGGAGAATGGCGCTGAAGTAATTACAGATTTTGATACGTATGAACTGGGTCATGAGTGGGACATGTGGGAAATATGCATCAGGGAGTTTTTAAAGGATATTACCATTGAAAGGCAAAAAAGGAAGAGATAAGTTATGAAAAAAATAATTGGTTTATTTTTGGCAGCTGCGATGAGCGGATTGCTTCTGGCAGGCTGCGTTGCTCCTGCAGCGGAGAAAAATAGCAATGACGGGGAAAAAGTATCTATAGCGGAAATGGAGGGAACGATAACTGATTCATTAGAGTGGCCGACGGTAACGTTTGCAATTCTTCCTACACAGGAAATTACGGATGTTGATTTGGTAGTGGATAAGCTTAATGAGTATTTGGTATCCATTGATGCAGGTGTTCTGGCGGACATAGTGCCTATTGAGTTTGGTAATTTAAGTACAACAATGACATTGATGCTGTCATCTTCGGATACACCTATTGATATTTTTACAAATATGTTTTATTCAACCATGATTGATGTAGTTAATAATGAACAGTGTATTCCACTAGATGATTATATTAAGAAATATCCGGAAATAGTGAATGTTATAGGTGAAGAATATCTTCCCTTTGCACAGATAAGCGGAATACAGTACGGACTTCCAGTAGTTGGTGCATACTCAGGATTTTCAGGATATGCGTTAAGAGAAGATATAGCGAATGAAATTGGAGTGGCTGACAGAGATGGGGAAGTACTGACATATGATGAATTGACGGAAATTTTGCTGAAAGCCAAAGAAGCACATCCGGAAATGTGTTTTATTATCAATTCAGTAACCGGATGTAATACGAATATCGATACAATGGGAGACAGCACGCTTCAGGGAGTTTTGTTGAATCGCGGGCTGGATACATCAGAGGTGGTAAATTATTATGAGTCTGAAGAGTTTTTATCATATCTTCGTTATACAAAAAAGTGGAAGGATGCAGGGTTATTTCTGGAAGATCCTCTGAACCAGACCATTGATAATTCTTATTTAAAGACAGGAGTGGCAGGCGGAGAATTTTTTGGAGGTTACAGTATTGAAGATGCCAAGACCAGTATAAGTACTTATGGATATGAATTTACAATATTTAAGCTGAATGAACCGCTTGTGAATGCATCATCCAGTTCAAGTGCTTATTTTATCTCTTCCGTCTGCAAGAATCCGGATGCTGCAATGAAAATGCTTGCATTGCTGTATACGGATCCAGTGGTGGCAACATATGTTGCTCAGGGAATTAAAGATATTCATTATGTATTAGATGAAAATGGCTGTTCGTGGTATCCGGCAGGGAAAGAACTGACTACGGTGAACTGGTGTGCAGGATCACAATTTTATTTTCCGAACAAAACTTTAACTTATCCGTTCGAAACCTCAAATCCGAATTATTATAAGGATATGATTAAGAGCAATCAGGACTGCCAGGTGACAGATGCGGTGGGTTTTGTATTTGACAGCAGTGAAGTTTATGATGAATATTCTGCGGTCTCCACAGTAATCGATGAATATTTGAAAGCGTTGGTTTATGCCGAAATAGATTATGAAAGCTATCTGCCTGAGTTCCAGCAAGAATTAAGGGATGCTGGTATAGAAAAGGTGATAGATGCAAAGCAGGAACAGCTGAATAAATTTCTTGAAAGCAAATAAATCAGAGGGCCGGAGAAAGGAAATAAATGAAGGAGAAAGAAAAAATTTATCTGTTAGCGGGTGAAAGTATTGATGTGGATGCCAACCAGGTATACCCTAAGTCTGGGCAGATTATAAATACTAAAGGAGTATATGATCAAAATTCACATGTTACCTCTGAAAATCTTCCTCACATAGAAAAAAGACTGGTTGATGATGTTCTTTCTTCCTGGACCGAATATGTACCGGCAGTTTATGACGGGACAATACCTGTTCCTCTGGTTATAAGCCGTCCGGGAGGCGGACATACGGGGTGGATGCAGTGCCATGCAACTTCATGGAGTTGTGTGGCAGATAGAGAAGGGTTCATTGTAATCTTTCCAGATATTAATCCGAACGCTTGGCATTTTCCAACACAGGAGGAAAGAAAAGCGTATTATGACAATGCATCAGAAAAAGGGAAAAAAGCAGATATACTTAATCTGGTATTTGATATTTATACACCTGCGGAACACTTGCTTGTACGTGAGATGAAAGCGATAATTGATGATATATGTTCACGGTATAATATAGATCTCAGCAGAATTTTTATGCAGGGTATGTCCATGGGAGACTTTTTTACGATGAATTTTGCAATCAGGCATGGAGGTATGCTTGCTGGAATAGGTCAGTCTAATGGGCCTGCCTCGGCGGATTCTTTTTTTGACGCGGAAGGAAATCCGGGTGAACATGAGACATTTGTTCCTGCGTATATTGATTTTTGTTCTAACAATGATATTGGAATGCTGGCAAAAGACAGGCCTTCAAGCCGTCTGGAATCTAAAGAAATGCGTAATCTTTCATTTTGGATTACGGTAAATCAGGTAAATCCTTATCCTAAATTGAGAATTATCGGAAATGAAAATATGGCATTTTACGATGGCGGTTTGGCACCGGTAGTTTTTAGGGAAGTGCTTGGTCGTGGACATGGCCAGACCTTTGATAGCGCGGATACTATGTGGAGTTGTTTTTTCTCTGGCCTGCGTCGGAAGCAGGATGGAACAGTTGAATATACGGTTCCTGATGAAACGGGATATGATGAAAATGCTGTTGCATTATCGGACGGAAAGCTTTTTGCTTATATTGGGAACAGAAAACAGCATATTGATGAGAAAGGCAGCCGCAGCTACTATGTCAAGGTTACATTTGAATGGCAGGACAGGATAGAAGAATTAGGCCTTCCTCCTGGAACACCGGATGGATTTGAAGATGTGCTTTATGTTCCGGTAAGCTTTCTTGCAATTTTGGAGTATATGGTAAAAACAGATGGAGAATATGCTGAACTGATTAGCCCGAAGGGAGAATACATGCAGGTAGCTGCAGGAAACATTGGCGTTGTTGTCAATAATCGTATATATTGTATGGAACGGCAGGCAGAAACACATGAAGGCATTTTATATGTTTCTATAAAATGGTTTGCACAGCATTTGGGAAAATATATCAGTGAAAGAGAGCATGTTATGTATATTAACACACACCCCTGTTCGCTGAGTCCCAATATGGCAGCACTTATTTCAGAACTACTAAAGGATTAAAGGAGAAAAATTATATGAAAAAAATAGTGAGTTTATTATTGGCAGTTGTATTGTGCTGTTCATTGATTTCTGGATGCTCAAAGACCGCCCCGATGACAGCGGAGAAAGAAAAGACTACACCAGGCAGTGGCGAAGTAAAAAAAGAAGAATCGGATCCTGACAAATGGCCAACAGTTTCTTTTGCAATATGTACTCTGCAGGGCGTGACTGATATGGATATTGTAAATCAGGCGTTAAATGATTATCTGATTTCCATTAACGCGGGAGTTCTTGCTAATATTGTTGATTTTGAGCTGGGAAATATTGGGACGACGTTGACGTTGATGCTGACATCATCTGATAATCCTATTGATATTTTCACAGATTGTTTTTACACAAATCTGACTGGTGCAGTTTCAAATGAACAATGTATTCCACTTGATGAATATTTGGAACAGTATCCAGAGGTTGTAGATATGATTGGAGAACAGTTTCTTGCGTGCGGCCAGTTAAACGGTATACAATATGGACTTCCTGTTGTCAGTTCACATGCCACATCCAACTGTTATGCATTACGTCGAGATATTGCAGAGTCAATCGGAGTAGCAGATAAAGAAGGGGAAATGTTGGATTATGATGAATTGACAGATATGCTTATTAAAGCAAAAGAACTTTTTCCGGATCTCTGCTTTTTCATTGATGCGACTGTGAGTTATGGTATTGGTGTTGATAATATGGGAGATAGTTCATATGAAGGAGTACTTTTGAACAGAGGAATTGATACTGCTGAAGTGGTAAATTTTTATGAATCAGAAACATTTATGAACTATTTAGAATATGCTCAAAAATGGAAAAATGCAGGTTTGTTTCTTACCGATCCGCTTAATGCTGACAGAGCAGTAGCGACTAATTTAAAAAATGGTGTTGCAGGAGGGGAATTCTGCGGAGGATATAGTATTGAAGCAGTAAAGTCAAGTATGAATACATATGGTGATTATGTAGTATTTAAAATTAATGAGCCGGTTGCAAATGCATCGTCTGGCGGTAGTCTGTATTATATATCTTCTGTATGTAAGTATCCAGATGCAGCAATGAAGATGCTGTCTCTTCTGTATACGGATCCCGTAGTTGCAAAATTTGTGGCGCAGGGTATAGAGGGACGTCATTATGTGGTAGATGAAAATGGATGTTCATGGTTTGCGGATGGTAAGGATCTTTCCAATGTTAACTGGGTTGCAGGTTGTGCTACTTATTTTCCTAATGGTACATTAACGTATCCCTTTGAAACAGATAATTCGGCTTATTTCAGCAATATGCTGGAAAGCAATCGTACATGTAAGGTGACAGACGGTCTGGGCTTTGTATTTGATAACAGCAGCGTTTATGATGAATATTCCGCGGTAGCGAATGTTGTTGATGAGTATCTTCTTGCATTAATTTATGCGGAAGTGGATATTGATACTATGTTGCCTGAATTTCAAAAGGAATTGAAAGCAGCAGGTATTGACAGCGTGATTGCAGAAAAACAGGCACAATACGATGCTTTTCTAAATAATAAATAATTATTGTCGCCGTTGTTATGACAAATGGAATGGAGATAGAAATGAAAGCAAAAAACAGTGCGCCAGTCAGAACACAGGCACCGCTGAAACGCAGGTTCAAGAGATATTTACCGGTTTATCTTATTGCACTGCCTGGTATAGTTTATTTAATAATTAACAATTATATGCCAATGATAGGTCTTGTACTGGCATTTAAAAAGTATAGTTTTGCCAAGGGTATCTTTGGCAGCCCATGGAATGGGCTAAAGAATTTTACATATCTTTTTCACTCTAAATGGGCCGCAATTATGTTCAGAAATACGGTTTTATATAATATTGTTTTTCTGTTGCTGAATCTTTTGGTGGCGGTAACCATCGCTATTTTCTTAAACGAGGTTACCGGCCACAGAGCAAAAAAAATATATCAGACCGTTATTCTGATTCCGCATTTAATGTCTATGGTGATAGTCGGATACCTTGTATTTGCATTCCTGAGCAATACAAATGGATTTATAAACAAAAGCATACTGGCATTTTTGGGGGCAGAGCCGGTTAACTGGTATACATCAGCGGGGTATTGGCCTGTAATATTGACAATCGTTGAGGTTTGGAAGGCGTTTGGCTTTCAGAGTATCGTTTATTATGCTACAATTGTAGGTTTTGATAAAGCATATTACGAAGCGGCAGTAGTTGATGGGGCCGGTACCTGGAAACAAATTACAGCAATAACGCTTCCACTTCTTAAACCCACAATTATCATTATGACAATTATGGGACTTGGCAGAATGTTCAGTTCGGACTTCGGGCTGTTTTATCAGGTCCCCCAGAACAGCGGTATGCTGTACAGCACAACTACAACAATTGATACATATGTTTACAGAGCTCTTATGGAGGACCATGATATTGGACGTTCCCTGTCAGCAAGTTTTTTACAGTCTATATTGGGATTCTTATTAGTCCTGAGCGCCAATGCCGTTGTACGTAAAATTGAAAAAGACAGTGCATTATTTTAGGAGATTGATATGGCAGGAAAAAATAAGTTTTTCAAAATATTTGTGAATATTATTATGACGGTATTATCATGTGCATGTATATTACCATTTATATTACTGATTATGGCTTCGATTACGGACGAAACTACATTGACTTTGAATGGCTATTCTTTTTTTCCGGCAAGATTCAGTTTTACAGCTTACCAATATTTATTTTCAGCAGCAGGAAAAATTTTAAAAGCTTATGGCATGACCTTTTTGGTTACATTGCTTGGTACTTCTTTAAATGTATTTTTAACGTTGTCGCTGGGGTATATGCTGTCAAAGAAGGATTTGCCTGGAAGAGGTTTTTTATCTTTTTTCATTTTTTTTACTATGCTTTTTAATGGAGGAATGGTAGCATCTTATATTATCTGGGGAAATGTGATGAAAATAGGGGATACGATATTTGCACTAATTTTTCCCAATTTAATGCTGGGAGCATATTCGGTAATTTTGGCAAGGACTTATTTTACATCAAATATACCGGATGGAATTATTGAAGCGGCTAGAATTGACAGTTGCAGTGAGCTTGGAATTATGTTCCGTATTGTAGCACCGCTGTCAAAGCCCATGGTAGCAACCCTTGGATTGCTTGCTGGATTGGGATATTGGAATGACTGGATTAATGGCCTTTATTATTTGGTAAGGCGCACAGATTTATATACAATACAAAATGTATTGAATACTATGATGGCTAATGCGGATTTTCTTACAAACAATTCAAATGTGGCTGCTTTGAGAGAATCGAATCTGAGCGTACCGACGTCCGGAGTGCGTATGGGCATCGCTGTGATTGCAGTTATACCGATTTTAATTATTTATCCCTTTTTCCAGAAATATTTTGTAAAGGGAATTGTAATAGGGGGAATTAAGGGGTGATTCAAAAACCTTCTTTTTCAAGAATATCAAAATATATTGAGGCGAATGATCAAACAAAATTGGCGGTGGACATTTATTTACCGATTTCGGAGGAGAGGGTGCCGCTTTTATTGAAAGCTGGTTATACTTCCAGAAGAATGGCTTATGAACAGGAAAAAGATGCAGTACATCGGTTCCTGAATGCGGGCTATGCGGTTGCGTTTATGGACGTTAGAGGTTCTGGTGCGTCTTTTGGCACAAATGATGGATTTTTTGGACTATACGATGGAAAAGATATAAAAAAGGTATGTGATACTCTTGCGGCAGAACAGTGGTGCAGCGGAAAAGTGGGGATGTATGGGGGATCTAATTATGGGATGAGTCAGGAACTGGTGCTGGCGGAAGAACCGGATTCATTATACGCAGCAATTCCATGTGACTGCAGTATGGATATTTATGATCAAAATTATCCTAATGGAGTAAGCTATATGACGCATGGAATTGCAGAAAGTCCACAGGTTCTGTTGGGCGATCCGGTAGATGAGGATCCGGGACCTGATTATCCGATGGCGAGAGCTGCAGCAAAGATGCATATGAGTAATCTTCCATTTCTGGCGCAATACTTGCCTAATATGTACAGGGACAGTATTCATCCGGATTTAGGATACAAACCTAATCTGGATATTCCGGTTTGGGAAAAGATGGACCGCATCAGATTTGGCAAGGCCTTTGTCTGGCATACGGGGGCATGGTTTGATCCTGGATGTACAAATAAAATCCTGACATATAAGCATTGGGGAGGCAAACTGATACTTGGACCATGGATGCATACCGGAATTTATCATGAGTGCAGAGAGTATCCGGGAGGTACACTGGACTGGGTACAGGAATATATTCATTTTTTTGATGCCTATCTGAAAGAAAAAGAGGATCCATACAGGCATGAGCCTCCGGTAAGATACTATACGATTGAACGTGAAGGGGGACAGTGGCATTATGAAGCAGATTTCCCTGTAGAAGGAACAATGTTTTCGTGCTTATATTTAGGGAAAAACGGAAAAACAACGCTGGAGCCCGGAGAGAACGGGAGGAATAAATATATGGTAAGAGATGATCTTTCCATATATGGCGGGATGGGGAGGATGAATCGGGATAACAGGCAGGATATGACTGCATATGATAGGAAGGCGGTCTGCTTTACTTCAGCTCCGATTCCGGAACAAATGGAAATAACAGGAATCCCCATTCTGCATTTATACGTGACTTCCAATAATAAGGATGGAAATTTTATTGCATGTCTGGAAGAGGTAACTCCGGATGGTGTAAGTCATTATTTAAGTGAGGGGATGATTCGGGCATCTCATGCAAAAACACATACGAATACAATTTATAATTCATTAGGAATTCCTTATCATCGAGGTTTTAAAGAAGACAGAGTGGAGCTAAAAGAGGATTCTCCGCTGAAGCTTAGTTTTCATTTGGAAGCATTATCCAGAATAATCGGAAAAGGAAGCAGGATCCGAATTACTCTTTCCTGCGGAGGCAGCGGGTTTGAACAGCCGGAAGACTTTTGTCCGGAGGGAGCTTTTGTATACTTTCATTATGGGAAGGAATTTCCGTCAAACTTGGTTCTTCCTATCATTAAACCAGAAATAACAGTATTTCATGAAAAAATGAGGACATTGTATATTTTTAGAAGTGCTGTTTATTTGAAAGAAAATGATAAGTTTTATGAGTATCCATGCCGACAGGTTTATCCAAAAGGCGATAATACATTAATCTATGAAACTTCTGATTTTACAGTTCAAAAACAAGTCAGTGGAAATTTTGTAGAGGTATGGGCAGATTTGAACGGCTCTACATTCTATGCACGTGAAAAGCTTCCCAGACGCTATTTTTTTAGAAAAAATCAGGAATACCTTCCATCTCTTCCGGAAGTTCCGGCATGGCAGGGAATTGCCAAGAGAAAAGAACTATATATAGCTACAGTACCTTTGATGAAAGGTGTGCGAGGTAATCCTAATTTACAGATTGGCAAGACCATGGATTTACGTGTTACACTTTTGTACCCGGAACAAGGGCGGGAAAATTACCCATGTATTATTAATATTCATGGATATGGAGGACATCATCACAGTTTTGATCCAATAACAGAGGATTTACTGAATAAGGGATATGTAATTGCTTCTCTGGATTACAGGCTTTCGCCGCCGAATATCTGGCCCATGCCGGATGATGATGTTAGGGCTTGTATACGCTATATAAAAGCTCATAACAAAGAGTTGCATCTAAACAGCCGGCGTTTTGGCGTAATCGGCGGCTCCATGGGAGGATATCTGACGGCAATGCTCGCCGCATGTAATGGTAGTCCGGATATGGAAGGCGTTGTGGGAGGCTGCCTTGAGGAAAATTGCCGAATTAATGCGGCAGTTGTATATTTTGGGTTTACAGATTATTTTCATTTTGCAGAAGACTCCGCTGAAATATGGCCGAACCAGCCCGAAAAAATTCTTCAGTCAGACGGTCCTTTTGCACCTTTGGGATGTATGATTGGACACTCTGGAGAAGGAAAAGGACTCGGAGATGTAAAACTTCATTGGAATGATTCTTCTTACCGCGAACTAGTAAAACGGACAAATGATGCCAGCCCGATTTCCAAGGTAACCAGAAACAGTGCTCCAACATGTTTTGTTCATGGAATATATGAGTGCGGCATTCAGGTTCCTATGGGACAGAGCGTTCGTATGTTTAAGGCAATGAGTGAACAGGGTGTGAAATCATTTTTGCTTTGCAATAATAATAGTATGTATGGCGAAGATGATGAAATAAAAAAGGCGGTAATAGATTTTGTCTGCAGGAGAATATAATTGTTCGTCATGGATTTCAGGTAAATATCTGGAGAATACTTTTAATAAGTGTTTTTAGCAGGTACTGTAATAACTGATTTCACAACTTCCTTTAATTGGATTTGTTTTAAAATCAGCTCCTAATAGATACAAAAAAGTTTTTTATAATATTTGAAATAAGATAAGGGGCTGTCAGGAATTGATAGCCCCTTATAAATGCATAAAACAGATGTTTATTCTATACACCCATAAACAACATCCCGGACCTTCACATGAAACAGCTCATTATGTTCTCCCTGCGTATTGTGCATATAAACAATAGAAAGATGATCTTCAGGAGAGGCCTCCGCCCAGGAGCCGTAACCGCCGGACCAGCCGAAGGCGCCAAGCGAGCCGTTGGATGCGCCGGGGGCTTTGTCCATCAGAGTCCGTACTCCCATTCCATAGCCATAACCGAGAATATCCACGCCGTTATAATGCCAGAAATCCCTGAGCTGATCCGGCCCAAGCTGATTCGTTCTCATCAGGTCAATGGTCTTCCTTCCCAGAAGACTTTCACCCTTGTAGCGGCCGCCGTTTGCCAGCATGCTCATAAATACGGCAAAATCCCTGCAGCTGCAGTTTAAGTTGGCTCTGGAGTATTCCGGAGCACCGCCGATCTTTATGATATCGTCCAGTTCCCGGGGCATAGGCTCTTTCTTTTTATCAGGAGTGATTTGGTAACAGGTGACCAGGCGGCCCATCATTTCCTCATCCAGGAAAGTGGCGGTATCCTTCAGGCCAAGGGGATCAATCAGCCTTTCTTTCATGTTCTGACGCACAGATTTTCCTGTGATTACTTCCACAATAGCTCCCACAATTTCACTTCCCAGCCCGTAAAGCCAATGGGTGCCGGGTTCAAACATAATCGGAACGGAGCCCATGGCGCGGACCTCGTCGCGCAGCGTGGGGATTTTCCCATCTTTGCAATAGGGCCTGACCGCTTCGGACATGGCATTGACGGTAGGATTATCGGTCACATGATCAAGCGGTCTCATACAGTAGGGAAGGCCGCAGGACATGGTAAAGGCATCCTTTACAGTAATGGGATGCTCCACAGGAACCACCTGGGCTGCGCGCCCCGGAATCTGCACATATTTGGTAGTATTTTTCCATTCCGGCAGGAAATCATATATCGGATCCGTGAAACGGAACGCCCCTTCCTCAAACAGCATCATGCCGATGGCATAAGTAAACAGTTTTGTTGTGGACGCCTGGCGGAAAATGGAACGTTCGTTGATTTTTGTCCCCTTTTCGATATCGGCGAAGCCGGAATAGCTTTCGTAGAGAATATCATGATTCTGCATGACGACACAGGCACAGCCGGGAATCGAACCCTGTGTAAACGAATCAAGCAGCCTGTCAAGATTTTTAAAAGTACCCATAGAATCCTCCTTTTGATATGTAGAAAATAATTCTGATATAAAAATATCATAAATGAACAAAAGGATTATAGCTAAAATTCTGTTCATTATATGAGATTTTCTGAGTAATAAGAAAATTGCTGTTGATTATAGCTATAGAGACGAATTAGGTATATTAAAATTATTTTAGCACAAATTTATTAATTTAGCAAAATAATATATTGATTATAGAATAAATATTGAAGGAATAAATAAATCATATAATCCAATCAATTAAAACGAAAACGACAGGGTTATTTATATTTTAAAATTTAGTAAGGAGAAAATATGATTATTTGTCTGCAACGGGCTCATACCTATGCTGAATGGAAAGGAGAAAAAGAAAACTATACCCTTGGTTATAATATGGATTTCCCAACTTTTTTTCATAATTTAAGATTGTGTGAAAGCAATTTTTCTATAAAAATAAGCAAAAATAAGAATGAAAACAGGATAAGTTAATGCTATATTATCTATATAAATCATTGCTAAGATTTAGCAAAAATTAGTGAAAAAAATAAAGGGGGACACAGTTTATGAAAAAAAGGTTATCGTGTTTACTTGTTGCTGTACTTGCACTTTCACTGCTGGCAGCATGTGGAGGAACGAGTAAACAAACAGGAGGGGCAACAGGAGGAGCACAGGAAAGTACAGAAGCAGTAGATGCAGCAGAACCTGCGGCTGATGTATTAGCGGAACTTCCGGCTTCATTGACAGACGGAGTGGTTAAAGCAACACCGGAAATGTATACAAATGTTGACTTAAGCAAGCCCTATACTGTTTATTTATATTTAATTGGTGATACGCCTCAGGACTGGGATAAGGTTATGGCAGCTGTTAACGAATACCTGGAGCCTTTTAATACCAAGCTTGAAACAGTGATTATGAGTTGGGCTGATTACGGTACAAAATATTCACTGGTTCTGGCAGGCGGTGAAGAGGTAGATGCAATTTATACGGCTCCATGGTGTTATATGTATACTGAAGCGGCAAAAGGCTCTTTTTATACGTTTGACAGGGATTTTGTAGCAAAGAATATGCCTTTGACCAATAAGTATCAGGCTGAGACAAGTTATGCAGAATCCACAATTGATGGTAAAATTGTAGCGCTTCCCTGTAATGCTGAAAAAGCTGACACTAAAATTGTGGCGATTCGTCAGGATTTAGCTGAAAAATACGGCATAGAGAAGTTGGACAACTGGTCAGACTATATGAATTTTATGCTTACAATTGCTGAAAAAGAAACGCCGGAATCAGGTATTCTTGCACAGGCTTCTTCAGGGAATAATGCGGAACTTTGGGAAGTGTATCGTCAGCAATATAATGTCTTCTATATTCTTAAGGATAATTATTTGCATTATCAATATGAATATAAAGAAGGAGAACTGCCTTCTGCCGATGATATTGAACTTTGCTGGAATTCAGAATCATTTGTTAAATTTGCTAAGGATATGAAAACTTTGGCTGACGCAGGCTGCTGGTCCCGCGGTGCACTTTCCAACACAATTTCAGATGATGATGCATTTGGTGCACTGCAGGGAGCTTCTATAGCCTGGAACGGCACGGTATTTAATTATATGAGGATGGCCGAAAAGAATGAGGGTGTTAAGTGTGCGGCCTATGATTTGACGAAAGATAATATTGTGGCCTGCGAGGAGTACAATAATTCGGATATTGCTATTGCAGCAGCTTCAAAAAATCCTGAACGTACGGCTATGGTACTCGATATTCTGAAAATGGATACATATGTAAACAGACTTATTACTCTGGGCTTTGAAAATGAACATTATACAATTGATGGCTTTAATTATGCTAAGGCTGCGAATGTGGAAGCATATCCGCCTAACAGTGTTTCTTTATCTTGGGGGATAAATAATGGAATTTATAAGGAAACCGGAGTAGAACCGCGTGAACAGGAAATGGTTGATTCCTGGGAGCCGAGGATAACTTCCAATCCAACGATAACTTTCGTATTTAATGATACAGAAGTGTCTGATTATGCATCTGCATGTAAAGCAATCCTTGGTGATTATATTCCGTCGCTTCAGTTAGGCCTGGTAGATGATGTAGATGCATACCTTGCAGAAATGAATGCCAAACTGGACGGAGCTGGAATTAAGATTGTTGAGGAAGAGTTGTTTAAACAATATAATGAATGGCTTGCAGCTCGTTAAATGAGAGTAAGAAAAATGGCGGATACCCCGCCATTTTTCATTAAATATGCATTGACGGAGGAAAAACAATGGATGGGATTAATAAAGTGAAACCAGTGAAAACACCGTTTTTAAAAACAGTGAAAAGACATTGGATACTGCTTCTGATGCTTCTTCCTGCAGTTTTGTATGTGGTGATTTTTTCCTATATTCCTATGACGGGTGTTGTACTGGCATTCAAAAAATATAACTATAATGGCGGAATTTATTTTTCACCCTGGAATGGTCTCAATAACTTTAAGGCACTGATGATTTCCGGTAAACTTGGAATGGTAACAAGAAACACGATTCTATATAATATTATATTCATATCTCTTGGTGTGGTCCTGGAAATGGGAAGTGCAATTTTATTGAATGAACTGCGTTGCAAAATTTTTAAGAAAACGGCACAATCATTTATGTTCCTTCCTTATTTTATCAGCTGGGTAGTTGCAGGAGCAATAGTTTATAATATTTTTAGTTTCGAACGCGGTGTTGCAAATAATATTCTTACAAGTCTTGGAGCAAAACCTTTTGATTTATACAACTCTCCCGGCGCATGGCCGTTTTTGCTGACTTTTTTGAAAATGTGGAAACAGACGGGTTATGGCTCGGTAGTATATCTTGCGGCCATTACGTCTATGGATCAGGAAATGTTTGAAGCAGCTTCGCTGGATGGGGCCAATGCCTGGCAGAAAATCAGATATCTGACCATACCATCTTTGATACCAACGATGATGACCCTGGTACTTTTGGCAATCGGAAATATTTTCAGAGGAGATTTTGGATTGTTTTATCAGACAGTAAAATCAAGTGCTTTACTTGAGTCTGTAACTGATGTTATTGACACCTATGTTTTCAGATTATTGATTTCTTCCGGTGATGTAGGAGTATCGGCAGCTGCAGGCCTGTTTCAGTCAGTACTTTGTTTTGTTACGATTATGTGTGCAAATGGATTAGTAAAGAAAACAAATCCTGATTATGCATTGTATTAAAGGAGGGCAGTATGAAAAATAATCGCAAAGCAAATGCAGCAAAAAATCGTATACACATTGGTGCGGATGTAATTTCCATTAATATAGTTGCTTATTTATTTATCGGCATTTTTGCTATAATCTGCTTACTTCCATTTTATTTAATTATATTGGCATCCTTTACACCGGAAACATCCTTAATAAAAAACGGATATCCAATTATTCCTACAGGGGTATTCAGCCTGGAAAGCTATGGCCTGTGTCTGAAGAATCCGGAACAGATTATTCGTGCGTATGGAACTACTGTATGTGTTACCATAGTAGGAACCTTTTTGGCGGTATTTCTTTCAACTATGACGGGATATGTACTTTCCAGAAAAGATTTTCCATGGAGGAACAAGTTTGCGTTTTTCTTCTTTTTTACAACCCTGTTCAGCGGTGGGCTTGTGCCGACATACATGCTTTGTATGCGATATCTTCATTTTAAAAATAATTATATGGCTTTAATTCTTCCGATGGTTTTTTCAGTATGGAATATGATTATTGCTAAATCATTTATGGCGGGAATACCAGCATCTATAACAGAATCGGCTAAAATTGATGGCGCGAACGACTTTACAATTTATATCAAATTGATTATACCTTTGTCTAAGCCTTTAATTGCTACGTTATGTCTTTTTGCGGCATTAGCATATTGGAATGACTGGTATAACTGTATGCTGTATATAACGGATGAAGATAAATTTATGCTTCAGTATTATTTGCAGAGAATGCTGGGCAGTGCGGAGGCAATGCGTTTAGTCGCAGAAAAATCCGGCATTCCGATTACTACAGTTCCTTTGGAAAGTATGAAAATGGCTATGACGGTGATTGCAACCGGTCCTATTGTACTATTGTATCCTTTTGTCCAGCGTTATTTCGTTAAAGGAATGACAATAGGAGCTGTGAAGGGGTGAAGCAATAGTGAAAAAAAAGGACGCATCTAATCAATGCGTCCTTTTTTTCGATAAGCTGTTGGGGACAGGCCTACACTTTTTTTAAATGCGGCACAAAATATACTGGCAGAGGAAAAGCCGGATTCATAACAGATATCATTGACTGACATGTTGCTCTCCAAAAGTAAAATTTTTGAAATGCGGAGTCTGTAATTGATAATATATTCATGAGGCGTCATATCCGTTTCTTTTTTAAAAACACGTATAAAATGATAGGTGCTCATCAGCGCTTTTTTTGCAAGTTCTTCAACTCTAAGTTCTTCTTGTATATGTTCCTGAATATATATTTTCGCGTTTTCAATTGCAGAGGCACGTTGAACTTCTTTTATTTGGAGAGGTGTGTAAATAATAAGTTCCGTCAGGATATCGTTGAGGTATTTCGAAAGCAATACTTCTCTTACAGGTTCCTTTTTTGTAAAAGGCTGGTAAATTTTTGCCATGCGATTCATAATTGGCAATGGATCATCAAGAGAAAATATATTACTGAGTTTACTTACGATCATATTATACATTTTGCGTGCCGAAAATCCGTCATAATGAATCCATATCGCTTCCCAGCCGGTATCTGAATAGTAACTGTGCTCCTGATAACAGTCAATAAGAATAAAATTGTTTTTTTCAGCTGGCCATTTTTTAGCTTCGAATTCTACAGTAAGTGAACCTTCCAGTACATACATAAGCAAAAAACTGTCAAAATGCATACGATGCTGCCTGTAACCTGGCTGATAAAAAAAATGCCCTAAATGGGTAGGATATAAAAAATATTCAGTTATGGCATCTGTCGGGGAATTAATAAAATAATCCGACTTTTTGTCGATTTTGTCTTCAACCGATTTCATATTTTCCTCTGAACGCAATTTTTGATTATTAACAGGCAAAAAATTATGTAATTTGGATTTAATTGAATTATATTATAAGCAAGAATTCTAAAACTGACAAGTACAAAGACTTCAAAAATTTAATTAAAAATACTAAGAAATGGAGATTAATTTGTAATGGAAAAATTAATATTTCAAATTCCGGCAGTTAAGAATACGCCAGAATTATTAAATATGGGAGGCAGAGATTTGGCCGGTAATTTATATCAGGCGGATCAAAAAAGTCTGCTTGTTAATGGAAAACGTATTATACCGGTTATGGGAGAAATCCATTTTTCACGTTTGAAACAGGAAGAATGGAAAGAGGCTATTTTGAAAATGAGAGCCGGAGGCGTGAATATCGCTGCTACCTATGTTTTTTGGAATCATCATGAAGAACGGCAAGGAGAATGGGATTTTTCAGGATGCAGGGATTTAAGGAAATTCCTGGATGTGTGCAGGGCGCTTGATATGAAGGTATGGCTTAGAATAGGACCCTGGGCGCATGGCGAGTGCCGTCATGGCGGTTTCCCTGATTATGTACAGTATGCAGACGATTTTGAAAAAAGGACAGATGATCCAAAGTATTTGGCGCTTGTAGAAACACTCTATACAAAGATTGGTGAACAATCACGGGGGATGATGTGTAAAGAGGGTGGTCCTGTAATTGGAATTCAGCTGGAAAATGAATATGGACATTGTGGAGGCCCGAACGATAAAGCAGAACAGGCCAGGCATATGAAGACATTGTTGCATCTTGCAAAAAAAGCAGGATTGGATACACCCTATTATACAGCGACTGCCTGGGGCGGAGCGTGTACGATAGATGAGACACTGCAGGTGTTATCCGGATATGTGGATGCTCCCTGGGATAATTCTACAAAAGAATTACCCGCGATGGAAAATTTCCTTTTTATTCCTTATCGTGATGATGCCAATACAGGTTCTGATTTCCATAAGGCTGATGAAAAAAACGGAACGATCCGGAGGGATTATCCATATTTGACCGCCGAACTTGGCGGAGGGCTGCAGGTGACAAGCCACAGGAGACCTGTTTCAAAAGCTATTGATAACGCGGGGCATATTATATGCGTGCTCGGTGCTGGCGCTAATTTAATCGGGTACTATATGTACCATGGGGGCATTAATCCTGATGGTAAATATTCGGATTTGAATGAAGCACAAAGTATTGGAGGAAATACTACAGTTCCGAGAAAGAGTTATGATTTCGATGCCTGTATTAATGAGGCGGGAAAAATAAATGAGAGTTTCGGGGTATTAAAAAAGTATCATCTTTTGCTTTCATCCTTTGAAAGCGAGATTGCAGAGGCTGAAACAGTTCTTCCAGCGTCTGTTCCTGAATCTGCGGAAGATATGAAAACAATACGTGCTGCATTACGTTGGAACTATACCTCCAAAACAGGATTCCTTTTTGTAAATAATCATGTCAGGAACCGCCTTATGGAGGAACATCCGGACGTGAATATATATATCCATTTGCCTGATGGAACACAATTTTCTGTGGAACATTTGCATTTTGCTGCAGACAGATGTTATGTTATTCCAATTGAACTGAAGATGAGCGATACTATAATTAAAAAAACAAATTGCAGCCTTCTGTGCAGGCTCGGCAAAAGAGTTTTTCTGTATTCAGATGAAAAACCGCATATAGAAGCAATGCCTTGTATTGATTGGGTAACAGTACTTACAGAGTCAGAAGCCGACAGAGGCTTCCTGTTCAGTGATGGTTTATATGTAGTGGAAAGAGAAGACAGCTGTATTATTGAGGAAGATGGCACAAAGAAGCTGATTACGCAGGAAAAGCAGGAAATTAAAATTTATCATGAAGATGGAACTGTGAAAAAGTTTATGGCAGGGCCTTCTGAAAGCGCATTGCTGTCGGTGTGCAGGATGCGGGCAGAATTCGAGCTGACAGGAGAAGAAAGGGATAAAAACGGGAATATTAAGTATCGTTCCTATCAGATTAATTTAGAACATTTGTCATCGGAGTTGGTAAACCAAATTTACCTGAATGTACACTTCCTGGGAGATCGCGCTGAGGTATATGATGGAGAAAGGCTAATCGACGATTGGTTTAATACGGGTAAGCCCTGGAATATTCCTCTCCGCCGTTTTCACTACCCTGCAATGTTAGAAATACGAATATATGATAGCGCCCATACAATTCCCTGTTGTTTTGGTCAGGATGTATACTATGACTTATCTGTAGAGGCAGGATGCGAGATTACGGGCGTTGAGCTGATACCTGAATATTCCGTTATTATTGGAAATTAAAGTTTATTCCCGCCCAAAACACTTTTTAGGTTCTTGGGCGGGAATTATTTATGGATGCGGAAGGTATGTTTTTATTTTGTAATGATTTCTAATGTCCGGGGTTTAAAGCCGTTTCCTTCAACTTCTACATATATTGTTCCGGCTTCGTCCCGGTTAGACTGTATTACAGCGAGGAGCAGGCCATAATGTACTTTTCTGGTTTCGCATTTTCCCATGGTATGATCCGTACTGTTTCCATTTTCGAGAACCAAAAGGTGCCCGGAACCGGTTACTTTGACAACGAGTTCGTTTTCCGCGGTCATTACCAAATTCCCATCTTCATCTGTCAGAGATATTTCAAGCTGAGCTATATCACGCCCGTCAGCTTTAATACAGGCAGAATCACATTTCAGATTTATTTCTTTTGCTTCCTTGAAAGTGCGCACCTCATGGCGGGCTATTTCATGACCTTCCCGGTCGTAGCCTATGGCAATTAATTCTCCCTCTTCGAAAGGAACATCCCAGGAAAGGAAAAGATCATCGGTATTGGCATGTGGTTTTGTTAAATCAAAGTTTGGCCATTCGTCAATTCCAACGGCAGGATACAAATAAGCTTTTTCTCCATAACTTTTTCCGTTTAAAAACAACTCTACAGAAGGACAGGAGGTATAACAGATAACAGGAATGATTTTTCCCTTTTCAACATCCATATTCCAATGAGGAAGCAGGTGTACTGTAGGTTCATTGCGCATCCATAAGGAACGGTAAAAATACCAGTTATCCCTTATAAAACCTGCCAGATCCACAGGACTGATTTCACCTGATCTGAATGGATAAGGAGATTCGCCCATATAATCCACACCAGTCCAGTAAAATACACCTGAAATATAATCTCTGGTCTCAATAAAACGCATATGTTTGCTGGCTTCTACCGGCCATGCATAGTACGGTGAACTTCTGAAAGGACCGGTCGGACCGGTTCTTCTTTGAGGTAGAGGATAATTTCCCCGGCTTCCCGGAATGCCGCCTGTTTCTGTTATGACCATAGGGGCGGCGGGATGACGGATTTTATCCGGTTCATAGAATAGTTCCGCCCTGTCATTCCAGATATTAACCCAGTTAAATCCTCGGACATCCTGATATTCCATAAATTTTTCGTAGGTATATTTGCTGTTATGAGCCAACATATTAGTACCTTCGGTAACTGGTCTGGTGGGATCCATTCTGTGACAGATATCACGTAACTCCTTCATTTCCTCCCAACCGTCTACCGTGTTAACCTCTTCACATTCATTGCCGACACTCCATAAAATAACACAAGGATGATTCCTGTCCCTCCTGATTATTGTCTCGGAATCTTTTATATGCAGCCTGTCGAAATGTTCTGCATAACCGCGGGGAGGGACTTCTTTAGTGCCTCTGGACTTACTCCATTTACAAATGGTCCACTCATCAAAAAATTCATCCATGCATAGAAGTCCCATAGTATCCATTAAATCTAATATTAAAGGATCGGCCGGGTTATGCGCTGTCCGTATTGCATTACAGCCCATGCCTTTCAGTTTTTCAAAACGCCTTTTCCATACTTTAATGGGAACTGCGGCGCCTAATTGTCCTGCTTCGTTATGGATGGCCATACCATGTATTTTTATATGTTCTTTATTGATTAACAAACCTTTGTCGGCATCAAAATAAAGGGTTCTGATTCCAAAAGGGGTAACGTACTGGTCTTCTATGATACCGTCTACTATAATCTCTGTTATCATCTGGTGCATATAGGGGTGCTCCGGACTCCAGAGAAGGGCATTTCTTATTGACAGATTCTGTTTGATAAGTGCATTGTTGAGACCTGCTCCGATTGTCATTTTTTCGGACATGGATGCAATTAGAAGACCATCGGGGCTGTAAATTTTATTCTTTATTTCAATCTCAGAATCAACGGCCGCGCTGTTGCTGATTTCTGTTGTAATTGATAAAGATGCAATATTATTCTCCAGTGAGTCCGTTACGATATAAGTACCATTAGAAGCCACGTGTATAGGGGGGAGTGATGAAATCCAGACATCTCTTGTGATTCCGCTTCCTGAATACCATCTTGTATTGGGTTGTGCGGAATTATCCACCCTGACAAGCAATGTATTTACTTCACCTATATTTACTTTATTAGTAATATCAAATTCAAAAGGAATATAGCCATAGTAATTATTTCCAAGCTTTTCCCCATTTAAATACACGGTGGCATCCTGGTATACACCATCAAACAACAGGCTGATAATACGATTTTTGTTTGATTTATCAATAATGAATTCTTTACGATATATTCCCACCCCATATTTCCAGTTCATAGAACCGCTTTTTTCATCCGGCCCGTTTGCTTCATAATCCATAAGCCAGTCATGCGGAAGAGTAACCGGTGAAAAATCTTTTTCTCCCTGTTCTGCTTCGTGAATATCCAGATCTCCATAATGGAAAGTCCAGCCAAATCCGAAAAATTCATGACGTTCCTGCTTAACTAAATGCAATTCCAAAATAATCCCCCTTTCTGTGTATCTGTTCCAATTCTATAAAGCAGAATTGAATGACACAAGAACAATTAGTAAAATGCTGCCAAAAGACGATTCTAAATATCATCCTTTTATTAAATTATAATTATCAGCTGTTTTTTTAGCAAGGACAACTATTCCAAAAAAAGAGCAATAAATCTATATAATTATTCAAAAAAAAGTGAAGGCACAATCACTTTATGAAACATGAAAAGGTGAATGAAAACGGCAGATACAAGTATGTAATTTGCATTTATTCCTAATAAGATAATGAAAAAGCAACTTTAATAGATTTGTAAGCAATTTTTCATAATTATTTATGAACTGAGAATGGTAAAATAGAAGAAAAAGCGTAAGGGGAATTATGATATGAAGAGGCTTACCAATACAGCGCTGTTGTCACATCCTTTGGCCTATTCACCAATCGCCAAACAGGCGGCAGGCGGAGAAAAAGGGATTGATTTTTTACACTACATCGATCGAATTCAGGCGGTGAATGTATTTGACAATGGCGATGTTGAATTTAATTTTTATGCGCCCTCAGCGGAGTGCGTGGAAGTGGCAGGAGTTACAGGTTCGTTTAAAAGCGATAAAATACCTTTATTCAAAAAAGAAAACGGGTATTTTACCAGAATACTCAGCGGCATTCCTGCAGGATTCCATTATTGTGACTGGTTTGTAGACGGAGTAAGAGTTTCAAATCCGGATGGACGTTTTTATGGCGGCTTTCGAATGATGAATTTTTTCGATATTCCGGAGACACAGGATGATTTCTATTTCAGAAGAGAAGTGCCGCATGGGACGGTACGCATTGAACTTTATCATTCATCCGTGAATGGAAGGACAAAATATGCCTATATTTATACACCGCCTTTGTATGAAGAAAATGTCGATAAATTGTACCCCGTTCTTTATTTGCAGCATGGTGTATGTGAAGACGAGACCAGTTGGCTCTGGAGTGGAAAGGCCAATTATATTTTAGATAATTTAATTGCAGAAAAAAAGTGTCAGGAAATGATCATAGTAATGAACAGCGGTTATTCTTTTAAGGAAGGAGAAAAGGCCATATTTTATCCCGGTGATTTTGACAGTGAGCTGGTATATGACTGCATTCCTTACATAGAGTCCAATTTCAGAGTGAAAAAAGGAAGAAGCTTCAGAGCAGTAGCCGGTTTGTCTCTGGGATCTGCACAGGCTTCGCTATCTGCGGCAAATCATCCGGATTTGTTTGGATATTTGGGCGTTTTCAGCGGCCCCTCCTCTGAAGGGATTGAGAAAATTATAAAGGAAAAGCTTTCTTTTGGGGGGATTTTTTTAAGTGCGGGGATTTACGAAAACGCATTGAATAAATTGAATGCATTCAAAAAGGAACTGGATGATATCGGGAATCAGACAATAGTAAGAAGTTATGACGGTTATCATGAATGGAGCCCATGGCGTCATAGTTTGTTTGATTTTGTACAGAGTATTTTTGGTGATATAACGATGCCTGAATATCCGGCGACATTGCTGAATGAAAGGATAGTCTGCAGGGAATATCATGGCCCTAACCAGGCATTGTTTATGAATCCTCTTTTTAATGACCCATTTTATAAGGATGTAGTATTTCATGTGGATGCCAAAGGAAGACCGGCGGGAAGTTATGTGGATATTCGTACTGGCATTACTGTATTAGGCCCAGGGAGGGTTGAATTTTCCATCGAAGCGGGTGATGCAGTGAAGGTAATGGTGCGCTTTAGGGGAGAAGAAGTAAACCTTCAAAGAGAGCCTGATGGGAATATGTGGTCAGCTGTATGCGAAAATGTGGAACCGGGATTCTATTATGTATATTTTTATATAGACGATGTTCATGTTGTACATCCCTTTACGCAGTGTTGTTACGGGGGTTTTTGTGCGGCCAATTATTTTGAAATGGAAGATCCGGAGTTTCAGGATTATCTTTTAAAAGATGTACCACATGGAAGTATCAGGCTAATGTCCTACAGGTCTTCCATCGATGGACGTGACAAGCCGCTTTACATCTATACTCCTTCGGGATATGATACTTCTGCCGATAAGTACCCTGTATTATATCTGCAGCATGGAGGAGGGGAAAATGAGACTGCATGGGTATGGCACGGGAAAATCCAGAATATGATGGACAACTTAATTGCAGAAAAGAAGTGCAGAAAAATGCTGGTGGTAATGGCAGAAGGGTATAGCTTCAAACCGGATGGCTCCAGCAATCCATCCCTGGGATCTTTCGATGAAGAGATGATATCGGATATAGTACCTTTTATTGACAAAAATTTTAAGTCCGTCCCGGACAAAAAGGCAAGAGCTATGGCAGGGCTTTCGATGGGGGCAATGCAGTCGTACAAAATTGTTTTTAACCATCCTGAAGTGTTTGCAAATGGTGGATTTTTTTCCGGCATATTCTATACCAGGGATGAGGTTGCCAATAATAATTCGGTACTCTTTAACAGGCAAAAGTTTAAAGATTTATATCAGTTAATTTTTGTGGGTTGCGGAGAGCAGGATGAACGTTTATATTCCGGAAATGCAGAAGCTATGAAGCTGCTTAAGGAGGAATATGAGCTTCCAATCACTTTTTTCCATATACCCGGAGAACATAACTGGACATTTTGGAGGAAGGCATTGAGAGCATTCCTGAATTTAGTATTTAAATAATTAAATGGGCCTATGGGTCAGAAAGGGTAGTTTATATGCGAAAAACAACGAATTTTAACAAGGACTGGTATTTTATCCTGGAAGACAATCCCACGTTTTCAGGACAGGAGGCTGATGAAAATTCCTTCAGAAAATTAAACCTCCCCCATGACTGGAGCGTGGATTATGCCCCGCAGGAAAATGAAAAGACAGGCGGCGGAGGCGGGTATGCAAAATCCGGCATCGGCTGGTACAGAAAGCATTTTACGATGGAACGTCCGGCGGAAAAGGAAAAGATATACCTGTATTTTGAGGGCATCTATATGGATTCCACAGTCTATGTAAACGGAAAGGAAGCAGGCGGCTACGGCTACGGCTACACCTCCTTTTATGTGGATGTAACGAAGCTGGTGCGGGAGGGTGAAAACCTGGTGGCCGTGCGCGTGAAAAACGATCTGGTTCCCAACTCCCGCTGGTACAGCGGCTCCGGGATTTACAGGGACGTTTACCTGGTGCGTACAAATGAAATCCACTTTGACCATTTCGGTGTCCGCTGCGCCACAAACGGCATTTATCCGAAACAGGATACGGCGCTGCTGCAGATCCGCGCTCAGGTTGTCAATGACGGCAGCACGGCGGAAAATGTGGGGGTTCTCCATAAAATATATGATCGTGACGGGAAGCTTGTTTCCACCTCAGGGATTGCACTGTATCTTGAGCCGGGTGAAAGCAGCGACTGCATGGTACGTCCGACTGTGGAAGCACCTCATTTATGGACGGATGAGGATCCTTATCTGTATACCCTGGTGAGCACCGTTGTTGCGGACGGCCGGGAGCTGGATTCCTTTACCTGCAAAACAGGCATCCGGACAGCTGTATTTGACGCGGATAGGGGCTTTTTATTAAACGGCGGGACTGTGAAAATAAAGGGTATGTGCGTCCATCATGACTGCGGCCTGACAGGCGCTGTAGGTTATCGGGAAAGCTGGGAGAGAAGGCTGAAGGAGCTTAAAGATATGGGCTGTAACGGAATCCGTTGTTCCCATAATCCGCCGGCTCCCGTGCTGCTGGATCTCTGTGATGAGCTGGGCTTTCTTGTTATGGACGAGGCTTTTGATGAATGGCTCCTGGCGAAGAACAAAACGGATAATTATTATTCGGAAAGCCTGGCATACGGTTCAAGCATGTTCTTTACAAATCATGCGAAAGAGGATTTAACCGCTATGCTCAGACGCGACTATAACCATCCTTCGGTGGTTATCTGGAGTATCGGCAATGAAATTCCCGAGCAGTCATCTGTGGATGGTGTGAAAATACTGAAATTTTTACAGGACATCTGCCATCAGGAGGATTCCAGCCGTATGGTGACCTCCGCCTGCGATAATATTGCTGCAGTGGAGCCGATCCGTACTCTGCGTGAGTTTGAAAATGCCCTGGATGTGGTGGGCTATAATTATGTGGGACGGTGGAGAGAACGGGCGGAAACCTTCTATGAGGAGGATCGGAAAGAGTATCCGGAACGCCGCATGATCGGCACGGAAAATCCTTCCGCGGGAGGCATACGCGGAGACTATTCCCAGGAGGGATGGTTCGGGAATTACGCAACTGCCACACTGCATCATGAAGCATTATGGCGTTACACGGCCAGCCATGATTTTGTTTCCGGCGATTATCTGTGGACCGGCATTGATTATCTGGGAGAAACCAGATGGCCGAGACGCGGCGCGCCGTGCGGACCGCTTGACACGGCAGGCTTCAGGAAGGATACCTTCTACTATTTCCGATCTATATGGAATACGAAGGAAATTACGCTTCATCTTGCGCCCCAGTGGAATTTTGAGGGGCAGGAGGGCGTTTACAAACAGGTGATCTGCTATACTAACTGTGAAGAAGTTAAGTTATACATAAACGGACGCTATGTGGGCAGCAGAGGATATCAGTGTCCCAGATACGGGGCAGTGCGTGCCTGGAATGAAGGCTTCCATAAATGTTCCACAACAAATGATCTTCATCTTTCCTGGGATGTGGCCTATGAACCGGGAGTGCTGCGTGCGGAAGGCTTCCGGAACGGGGAGCTTGTAGCGGTGGATGAGGTGTGTACCACAGGAAAAATGGCTGGGCTGTCAGCAGACGTGGTAAACACGGAAATATCGGAGGGAAGCCTGGTGCAGATAGAACTGTCCGCCAGGGATGAGGAAGGCCGGTTTGTACCGGATGCCTGCCCGATGATTTCCTGCCAGGTGGAAGGCCCGGCAAGGCTGGTGGGGATGGACGCGGGAGATCTGCTTGATCTTTCCCTGTATTCCAGCCCGGGCAGAAGGATGTTCAACGGCCTTTTGCTGGCAGCGGTAATGGTTGAGGGAAAAGGAGAGGTGCGTGTTACCTTCGCCTCAGAAGACGGAGCTGCGGAAACAGTGACCTTCCGGGCAGAATAGATGGTGGGAGTGAATCATTATGTATATACGAAAATTAACCAGCCAGGTCATTCTGGATTACGGCCGGGCCGAGGTACATACACAGGCGGGGACGCTGCGCGGTGTTATTTCTGACGGGACCTGCATATTCCGCGGCGTGCGTTATGCACAGGCGCAGAGGTTCCATCTGCCGGAGCCGGTAACGCCCTGGGAAGGCGTAAAAGAGGCAATTACCTATGGGAATGCCTGCCCGGAAATTTTCACCTGCGTGCCTCATGATCAGTATACGGTGCCGCATTATTTTACCGTACAGAGCGAGGACTGCCAGTTTTTGAATATCTGGACGCAGAGTATTGAAAAAGGGGTAAAAAAGCCTGTTATGGTGTGGTTCCACGGAGGCGGGATGATGACCGGATCCGGTGTGGAGCATTATGCCTATGACGGGGAGGAGCTTTCCCGGTTCGGGGACGTAGTGGTGGTCACGCTGAATCACCGTTTGAATGTGCTGGGCTTTCTGGATCTTTCCGCCTATGGGGAGGAGTACAGATATTCGGGCAATGCCGGCCTGGCGGATCTGGTGGCTGCTCTTCAGTGGATTCATGAGAATATTGCAGCCTTTGGCGGGGATCCGGATAATGTGATGCTGTTCGGGCAATCCGGCGGAGGAAGCAAAGTAGTCAGCATGCTGCAGTCGCCCAGGGCGGCAGGGCTTTTCCACCGGGCCTGCCTGCAGAGCGGGGGCATGCGCCCGGGAACTGAAATGACGAGATCTCTTTCCCGCCGGCTTGCCTCTTACATCCTGGAATATCTGAAAATTTTCCCGGAGCATGTGAAAGAGCTGGAGAGCATTCATTATGACGAGCTGGCCTGTGCGGCGGATTATGCCGCCGGGCGGCTCTCCCGGGAAGAGGGGAGGCCTGTGATGTACGGTCCTTTTTCGGATCAGGATTTTTATTCCGGACATCCCCTGGAACACGGATTTATTGAGGATACCAGGGATGTTCCCGTACTGTGCGGTTCTGTGTTCGGGGAATTTTTAAATAATTATGCCTCTCCTGTAGGTACAGGAAGCAAAAATTCCTGGATGGAGGAATATAAGTACGAATTGCTTTGCACAGAATATGGGGAGGAAACGGAGAAAATAATAGAAGCCTTCCGGAAGGCGTATCCGGATAAAAATACCGCTGACATTCTGTTCATGGATACGGATATGAGGCAGAATGCCCTGGCTTTTGCCAGGCAGCGGGCGGAATTTTCGCAGGCAGGTGTTTATAACTTCCTGTTTACCCTGGAATCCCCCTTTAACGGAGGCACGGTTCCCTGGCATAATGCGGAAATCCCCTATGTATTCCATAATGCGGAATACCTGGAGCCCTCTTTCATTCCGGGGATTACGCCTGCGGTGCAGGATATTGTCAGCGGGGCCTGGGTGAATTTTGCAAAGACAGGCAGTCCGAACGGCAGCGGTGTCCCGCAGTGGGATGCCTTTGGAGGAGAAGAAAACCGGACCATGGTTTTTGACCGGGAATGCAGGCTGGAGACAGATCACGATAAGGAGCTGCTGGAACTGTGTCCTGCACGGAAGGTTGATTTTTCAAAGCTGATGGGATCCAAGAAATAAGAAATGAGGCTATTATGTTTATAAAGAAATTGACAAAACAGGTCATATGTAATCCGGAGGAACCGGTGGTTTGTACGCCGAACGGGAAGCTGCGCGGATTAATTGTGGACGGCACCTATGTTTTCAGGGGGATAAAATATTGCGAGGCCAGAAGGTTTCACCTGCCGGAGCCGGCAAAGTCCTGGGAAGGTGTGAAAGAGGCCATTATTTATGGGCCGGTATGCCCTGAGATCCAGACGGTGCAGCCAAGTGATAATTATACGGTACCGCATGTTTTTTATCCCCAGGATGAGGACTGCCAGTATCTGAACATCTGGACGCAGTCGCCGGATGCGGGGAGGAAGAGGCCGGTTCTTGTATGGCTCCACGGCGGCGGCTTCGCAACGGGGTCAGGGATTGAACATTTCGCATATGACGGAGAAAATATGAGCCGTTTCGGGGATGTGGTGGTGGTCACATTGAACCACCGGCTGAACGTATTGGGATTTCTGGACCTTTCTGCATATGGAGAGGAATACAGGTATTCCGCAAACGCAGGCATGGCGGACATCGTAGAAGCGCTGCGCTGGGTGCAGAAAAATATCGAAGCCTTTGGCGGAGATCCGGGGAACGTTACTATTTTCGGGCAGTCAGGAGGCGGCGGGAAGGTCGCGGCTCTTCTGCAGATGCCGTCGGCAGCCGGACTGTTCCACCGGGCTGTAATACAAAGCGGGATAATCCGGGCGCATTCCGGCAAGGCGGAAGGCCCGGATATGGCGCGGCTGCTGTTGGATAAACTGGGAATTACACCGGAACGGATCCGGGAAATTGAAGAGGTGCCCTATTACCGTTTCCAGCAGATCATTTCCGGCCTGGGGCCTCAGGCCTTTATGGATTTTGGACCCAAAAGGGATGATGACCTTTATATGGGGAGTATCTTTGAGGCGGGGATATGTGAGCATGCGAAAAAGGTGCCGGTGATTGTAGGGAATGTACTGGGCGAGTTCTGCCAGAATTTTGCCGCAACCTGTGATGACGGCCGCAAAAACAGCTGGACGGAAGAAAAAGCGGAAGCGCTGATCCGGGAAAAACTGGGGGAAGCTGCAGAGGAAGCCATGAAGTTATTCAGAAAGGCATATCCAGGGAACCGGATACAGGATCTGCTTTTTACGGACCGGATATTCCGGCCGGGTACCTTTGACTATCTGAAAATACGCGCCGGGGCCGGTCTGGAAAATACCTATGGTTATATGTTTCAGCTGGAGCAGCCGGTATACGGGGGAACCCTTCCCTGGCATAACGCGGAAATCCCCTATGTATTCTATAACGCGGATTATATAGAGCCTTCCTACATTCCGGGAATTACGGAGCTGGTGCAGACAATCGTGTGCGGCTGCTGGTGCAGTTTTGCCAGGACCGGCAGACCGGAAGCGGCTGGGGCGCCTGAATGGCTGCCCTATACGCAGAAGCAGCATGCAATGATGTATTTTGATAAGGAATGTGAGGTAAAATCTGCGGATGCGGAAGAGGAACTGGCGGAATTTTTGGCGAATCATCCGTTTATGATGACACAGCAGGATCGCAGCGTGGAGGCGAAGCTATTTGGCGGAGGACCGCGGGTATAGCTGAAAGAAATGCGCCGGGCTGGGAAAACGACAGAAAATGTTTTAACTAACCTTTCAGGCAGGTCTGCGTGTTGGCTGCGCAGGCTTGCTTGTCTGCATGTCGCCGGATTTTTGTCATGCTAAAAAATATAAATTTAGCAAAAAAATGCATCTGACCGATTGCCATCGTATCTGAAAAAGTATATGATAAAAGAGAGCAGTTAAAAAAGACAGGAATTTGCCGGTAAAAACGCGGCAGCATAAAATGCAGAAGAACAATACCGCAGGGCAACCTGCATAAAGCCGGGGGAGATTGCATGGACAAATTAAAAGAACGTGTAAAAATCAAAAACATATGGACGAAGAACAGAATTGCCGTTCCTCCAATGGTCTGTTTTCACTGGTCGGATGACAGCGGCTGTGTAACGGATAAAAACCTGCAGCATTACCGGGATATGGCAGCAGGGGGAGCCGGTCTGATTATCGCCGAGGCCACGGCGGTAACAAAGCGGGGCAGGCTTCATGAAACACAGCTTGGGCTGTGGGAAGATAAACAGACAGAAGGATGGAAGCGGCTGGCGGATGCCGTGCATCAGTATGATGTGCCCTTTTTTGTGCAGTTACATCACGCAGGAGTGTCGGGAATCGAGAAAAATGCCGACTGCCCCAGCGATTACAGTTTCAGGGACAGCAATGGGGAGCTGCGGGCAAGAGGCTGCGAGATGTCTCCGGAGCGTGTGCGGGAAGTGATTGATGATTTTGTGCAGGCAGCGCGGCGGGCCAAACAGGCGGGCCTGGATGGAATTGAGCTGCACGGCTGCCACAGCTATCTTATCTGCCAGTTTTTTAACCGTAATATCAATCACAGGGAAGATATCTACGGACAACGCCGGGAAAAATTCGCGCTGGATATACTGGAAGGAATCAGGGAAAGCTGCGGGGAAGGCTTCGTGGCAGGAATACGGCTTGGGGCCTTTGAACCAGCTTTGGAGGATGGGATAGAACATGCGCTTTCCCTGGCGGGAAAAGCTGATTTCCTGGATATATCATATGGTTTCGGCGGGGAAAGCATTTCCCTGCGACCGGAAGGGTATCCTTTTTCAGAAGCCATCTATGGAGCCCAGGAAATCAAGAAACGTCTGCCGGATATGCCGGTTTTCGGCGTAGATGGCATTACGGATGGGGAAATGGCTGAAAAAGCCATTCTGCAGGCGGGAGTGGATATGATCGATGTGGGAAGGGGCTTTTTAGTAAATCCCAATTTCGGAAATGATGTCCTGGAAGGAAGAAGCTGCGGAAAATGTCTGCATTGCCGGCCGGCCTGTAAGTGGAGCCCATTTCTGAATGACGGGACGGTGGTGTGCCCGGGAAGAAATTTGTTTTTACGGAATCAAAAGCAGTAGCCTGGACAGCCGGCGGTTGGTATATTATGGACATGTTGTAAAAATAAAGGGTAACTGTGAGGGGTACTGAACAGTTACAATAAAGAAATGTAAATGGAGCTGAAGCAAATGCCGAAAAATACAAGAGGTGTGCAGGTAAAACAAATAGCGGAGCACCTGGGGCTGTCCTCAGGAACGGTGTCCATTGTCCTGAACGGACGGGGAGATGAACTGAGAATATCCAGGGAAACCCAGAAAATTGTTATGGATACTGCCAGGGAGATGAATTATCAGCCAGGCAAAACCCAGAAAAAGAATCAGAAGACAGTTCGCAAAAGCGATGGCTTCCGTATTGGTGTGTTCTGGAACCTGCATTACATGGGGGGCCTTTTAGGCCAGTTCTATTCCGGATTTCAGGAGACGGTAAAGCAGTATCAGATAAAAGTGGAAATCGTTCTTCAGCCCTTTGAATATGATCATCTGAATGCTTTTGAGGATGCATTTTCCGGAAGGCAGTACGATGGAATTATCATAGGCGGCCTGTCGGAAAAGGACAGCGATTATCTGAGAGAGAACCTGTTTGAGATGCCGATTGTATTGATTAACCAGACATTGGAAAATTACAGCAGCGTTTATGTTGATGACTATCAGACCGGAAGACAGTGTGCGGAACTTTTTTACAAAAACGGGCATGAGCGCGCGGGAATTGTGTTCTCTGAAAACCGCAGCGCAGCCAGTGTTCTGCGGTATAATGGTTTTGCGGAGGAGTGCAGGAAATGCGGCATACAGCTAAAGGATGAATGGAAAGTATCGGGACCTGGAAACGGGATTGGCGGCTATGAAGCGGTAAAACAAATGCTGCAGTGCGCAGAATTGCCAACTGCCCTTTTTGTACAGACAAGCAGGATGAACAGCGGCATTCTTGCAGCGCTCCGTGATGGAAATATTGCGGTTCCGGGGCAGATGGAAATAATCGCCTATGGGGACGGAGATTTCAGCCAGTATCTTTACCCCACCGTAACAGTGCTCCATGTGTCGGTTTCGGAGATGGCGGCGAATGCCATGCATCTGCTGCTGACAATTCTGCAGAATGATCTTCATATTACCCTTTCCAAGCTGCATGTGACGAAATTGATTTATGGAGAAAGTTTTCAGAAAAAAACAGAAAGGCAGGATCCGTAAACTGCTGTATCGTAAGGTGTGAATGAAGCCGAAGGGGCGGAGCGCCCCTGAAAATGTTCCCGTATTAAGCGGCGGACTATCTGAAGATAGCGTCGCTTTTTATATAAACCGATGCTAAACTTTAGCAAAATTATTTGTAGAAACATCAATTATATTGGCCGTCAAAGTCAGGAGGGAAATACCACTGCCTGCCAGAGGATAAATTTCTAAAGAAATTGTATTTTTCTCCGCAAAACAAGGAGAAAAATTTCTCTGCTCGTTATAGGACAAATTTCTAAAGAAATGGCATTTTGCTTCGCAAAACAAGGAGAAATAGGACATGGAAGACAAAAACAGTAACAATATGTTGAAAAAAACAATAGCGGAAGAAAGGCTGAAAGCGGTTCCCTTTTTTGAAGATGCACCCTGCTATCCGGTGGAAGAGCTGGTCCGGATGTGGCGTTTGGGACGGCAGCTTGAAGCGGAAACAGACAATAAAACCTGTATGGCACAGCTTCAGGAATTTTGCATGCTCAGGGATTCTCTTCAGAAAAAAGAAAATGCACCGCAAAGGATTTATCTGTGGCCGGACGGCAGGATGCCGGTTATGACGGAATACGAGGATAATTCAGACTGCAGATATAACCATAATCCGGACTTCAGGCCGTATCTCTATGAAATGCTGCTGCCGGAGGGCAAGGAGCCAAAGGGCGCTGTTGTAGTTTGTGCCGGCGGGGATCATGGAGATTGTGTCCTGAGTGAAGGATACCAGACCTGCCTGGATTTCAATGAGATGGGGTATCACAGTTTTCTTCTGCTGAACCGTACTAACAGGCGTCCCTGGACAGGGCAGGAATGTGGTGCGGATGTTGCAAGGGCAATCCGCATGATCAGGGCATCTGCCGGGCGCTATGGAATCAGGGAAAACCAGGTGGCCTTTGCGGGCTTTTCCAACGGCGGCCTGACCGGGGAAGCCTGTATCCGGTATTATTCCGGAACACAGAGAACGATGGATCATTTTCCGGATTACATGGAAGATGAACTGGACAGATACTATGGGGCGCCGGACGCTTTTCTGTGTATTTATGGTCCGCGTTATAAGGGGGCTGCATTTGATTATACAAATGTGGTGTATCCTCCCGTCTTTTTTGCTGTGGGAAGGGAAGATTCGGCGCTGGATAACCTGAACGCGGTTCTTCCGGATCTGCTGGCCCATGGCGTGGAAACGGAGGTACATACTTTTGCCGGCGTACCCCACGGGCAGGGCGGAATCACTATAGTGGGAGAGAAAACGTATCCTAATTTCCAGCTGTGGCTGCAGCTGGCGGATGTGTTTCTGCAGGATGTATTTCAAAGGCAGAGGCAAAAGTAAAACGAAGTAAAAGGACAGAGAAAGGATAGAAGGAATGCAATTAAACAGCAAGCTGAAATTATATTTGGGAACATCGGAATTTTATAAAAGGGTGGGAATCATAGCTGTTCCCATTGCCCTGCAGAGCCTGATCTCCATAGGGGTCAATATGATGGATACCGTAATGCTGGGGGCGTTGGGGGAGGTGGCGTTGTCGGCCTCGTCCCTGGCCAACCAGTTCATTAACATCTACCACGTATGCTGTATGGGAATCGGCATGGGGGCTTCGGTTATGGTGGCCAGGTTCTGGGGGATGCGGGATTCCCAATCGCTGAAACAGTCCATTACCATCATGCTCCGATTGTGCATTGTATTCGGCCTGCTGTTTATGGCGGCTACGATTCTGGCGCCAGGGGCATTAATGCGGATTTACACACCGGATCCGGACATTATCAGGGAAGGAATCCGCTATTTTAACTGGTCCGTGCCCACCTATCTTTTGCTGGGGCTGTCGCTTACCTGTACGATTGTGCTAAGAAGCGTGGGTCAGGCAAAAATACCGCTCATCTGCTCCAGCGTCAGTTTTATGGCGAACCTGTTTTTTAACTGGGTTTTCATTTTCGGCAACCTGGGGGCACCGCGCATGGAGGTAGCCGGGGCGGCGCTGGGAACACTCCTGGCAAGGATAATCGAGTTTACCGCAATCGCCGTGTATTTTTTCCTGCGGGATAAAAATATTGGCTATCGGGTAAAGGATCTGTTGATGGACTGCCATGGGCTGGTGCCGGAATATCTGAAAATCTGCATACCGGTATTGATAAGCGATTCCCTTCTGGCGCTGGGAAACAGCGCGATTGCCATGATAATGGGAAGAATCGGCGCGGCCTTTGTGTCGGCCAATTCCATCACTGCCGTCACCCAGCAGATGACTACGGTGCTGACGCAGGGGATCAGCCAGGCGGGCTGTATCATCACGGGGCATACCCTGGGAGAAGGAAAAAGAGAGCAGGCGCAGCGGGAAGGCTACACCTTCCTGATTTTCGGCGCGTTGCTGGGAGCGGCGGCCTGCCTGGTAATCCTGGCCATCAGCGGGCCTGTCATCGGCATGTATCATATCCAGGAGGAAACCCGTCAGATTGCGCAGCAGCTTATGGATTCAGTGGCTATTATCCTGATTTTCACCTCCGCCAACTCCATACTCACAAAAGGAGTGCTCCGCGGCGGCGGGGATACCAGATTCCTGATGTTTGCCGATATCCTGTTCCTCTGGCTGGCAAGCGTGCCCCTGGGGATTCTGGCGGGCCTGGTATGGAAGCTGCCTGCGTTCTGGATTTATTTTTTCATGAAAATTGATCAGATTATAAAATGTGTCTGGTGCGTTTATAGACTGCGCAGCGGGAAGTGGATCAAAGCGATAAAGAAAGTGGAGGAAAAATGAAATGAAAAAGAGAGAGCTGACAATTGCACATCATGGAAGAGACGTACATGGATATTTTTATGAGCCAGATACGAAGGAATATCCTCTTATTATTATGAGCCATGGATATAATGGGCATAAATCCGACTTTGATATTTCGGCGGAGTATTTTGCCAATAATGGTATCGGCGCGGTTTGCTATACCTTTTGCGGCGGGAGCGTGAGGGATGAAAGCGGCTTCCATACAACGGAAATGACATTATTTACAGAGGAAGAGGATCTGTGCGCGGTTTTGGACGAGGTTCTTACATGGGATCAGGTTAAAAAAGAAGAGATATTTTTGTTTGGAGGTAGCCAGGGAGGATTGATAAGCGCTATGGCTGCCGCGGACAGAAAAGATGATGTCAAAGGCCTGATTTTATTATTTCCTGCATTTTGTATTGCGGATAACTGGAATAGTCGTTTTAAAAGGGAAGATGATATTCCTTCCAAATTGGAGCTTTGGGGAATGGAACTGGGGAATAAGTTTTTCCGCACTTTGAGGGGATTTGACCTTCATACATACATCAGCCGGTTTGAGCGGCCAGTTTTGATTATGCATGGGGATCGGGACGAGGTTGTACCACTTTCCTATAGTGAATCGGCGGCGGAGGAATATGAGGAGGCAAAATTGGAGGTGTTTGCCGGGGAGATACATGGATTTACCGATAATGGGAACCGGCGGATGGAGGCCATGACGATGTATTTTATTCATGATCTTATCGGAAGAGAGTGAAGTATAATGATATATGGTGGTAAAATTAATGGGTTATGTAATTTATAGATGTATGTGATGAGAGTAGTTTCAGTATGAATATATGTGCGATAAAACTATATTTTACAAGTGATAGATGGGGAAGGATAGCTCCATAGATCAAAAGACTTACCTTGTTATAACATGGACGGAGGAAACGCGGGTTATCATTAGCCATTATTCTTTTAAAGATAAATTAACAAGGAGGGTATGACCGTTATCGCTCATTCCCTCCTTGTTGAGGCTGTCATTTTCCGACAGCTTCCTATATTTTCCTGTTTTTTACTCGGTTTTTAATATTCTGTCAAGGAATTCATAAATTTTGTGATAATAATCAGTCCCTTCAAAAAAACCGTGACCCTGCCCCGGAACCGTCACCAGTTCCACATCATTTCCAGCCTCTTTCATAGCTTCGTACAGTCTTTTGCTGTTATCGAAGGAGACCAGTCGATCTATATCTCCATGCATCAACAGAGTAGGAGGATTATTGCGGGTCGCATATACAATAGGGCTTGCCATTTCCCTGATCTTTCTGCGTTCCGCTTCATCTTCGTAAGCAAACAACTTGTCAAAGATTCTCTTTTCCTCCCCTTCTTTTTCTCTGAGATCCGTAGGGGCATACCACGGAATTACTGCCTGGATACAACTGGAAATACCGATATAATTGGAATCAGTAAATTCTTCGTCAGTGGTAAATGCCATCAGCTCAACCAAATGGCCTCCTGCAGATTCTCCCCAAGCCGCAATTCTAACCGGATCTACATGGAAAATTTTCGTATGTGCCCGAAGAAAACGTACTGCGGTCTTGCAGTCCTCAATTTGTGCAGGGAAACGCGCTTCCTGACTTAAACGATAGTCAATACTGGCAACTACATACCCCTTCTTCACCAGTTCTGCAATTTCGATAGAAGGTAGATATTTTCTGGTCAGATTTTCATCTGACCAACCGCCTCCGTGCACCCAAATCACTGTGGGCAGTAGATTAACTGTTCCGGCAGGATACATAATGTCCATCCGATATGCTTTTTGTCCGTGATGTACATACTCCACACCTTCCACGAATGTTATTTTTTCCTTCTCATAATCGATATTCGGAGGAATCACTACCTTTGCAAGGGGGACTTCATTAAGATTCATCGGTAATTCACCTTCCTTTATTCTTTGTTATTTTTTATTTTATCATACTCTGACTTTTTCTCCACGTATTTTTGATTTGCCCATTCAGTGAGCTGATCTGCACCCATATCCCTGGCTGTCTGCAGCATGTTCTGGTATCTTTTGCTGCACTCTTCTTCGCTGGGCGCTGTTATAATATTTGTGGATTCGTTCATATATAAATCTTTAAGATTATCCATGATAACCTGTTCATTGCTATCTGCGCCCATTCGCAGCATACCCAGTACCGGATTCACTTCGCATATTTCTTTCAGTGCAACGCGAGCTTTATAGGTATCCCCTTCATTCCCGACTCCAGGTAATACATTATTCTTACCATCATGGTACATCCATCCCCAGTACTTCATACCTGCTGCAGAATCAGGGCTTTCAAAATTATAATTCATAATAGGGTAGCTTTTATCCTCGGACCACTCCCAGTCTTTACCCTCTTCGCCCCAAAGCAGAAGACGTTGTCCCTCTTCGGACCATATCCATTTTACAAAGGCAAGAACCCTTTCAGGATCAGAACAGCTTTTTGGAATAAATAATCCTCTCCAACCTACATTCGTGCTAATCCAATGTGCTCCGGGTTGTGTTGTGGTCATATCTATAATCGTCTTACACCGGAAATCCAATCCAGCCTGTTCCAATTTTGCATTATCCATATCAGCCGTATTAGCATTACAGCTGTGTGCAAATAATTTTCCGCTTAGCATAAGCTCTTCGTCTTCAGTTCCGGTCCATGCGAAATTTTCATCTGTCATAAATCCTTTCCGGTACCAATCATTCATAATTTTATAATAATCCGCAAGATTAGGGTCCATAATGAAGGGAACAGCCTTTCCGTCAACATCCACAAAACCGTCTTCATTAACCGTAGCACCGGTCATAATCTTTATATAATCATTCGTAAAACTATAATTATAAGCAAATGGCACTATATCCGGATAATTATCCTTTACCTGCTGCAAAAGGTTTGTAAAATCATCCAAATTTTTCAGTTCGGGCGAACCAAGTTCTTCATATATATCCGTCCTGATTGCGACGCCTGCCTGCTCATATACCGATTTTTCCCATTCCTCCATAACTGAATCGGGAGAATAACCGGCCATAAGCGTATAAAGCTTTCCGTCATCAGCGGTATTTACAAAACGCATAACCGAATGAATATCAAGAGACGTTTGATATTTCTCTGCCAACTCGTCCAGTGTATAGCATATATTATTATCACATAATCTAGTAAATTTGCCGGAACACACCAGATCTCCCAAATCTCCGGATGCAATCATCATATTCAATTGGTTAACATCCGTAGGGACCGTAACTTCGAATTTAATACCGAATTTTTCGGTAACAATATCCGGAATTCTTCCGCTCCAATCTGTATATGGCCACCAGACTTCATCGCAAAATAGCTTCAGCGTTATAATTTCATCCTCTGAATAGCCGCCAGTACTATCAGAAGCTGCTGTGTCCGTTGTGTCGGATTCCGCCTTCTCCGCAGTACCGGTCTGCCCTGTCCCAGAACCGCAGCCTGCCATAACCAGCATGGATGCTGCAAGAATTGCTGCCAAGACCTTTTTCATACTTTTTCTTTTCATACCGTTCCTCCTTAAAATTGAATTTATATCATAAGCGTTTTGGGGCCGCCTATTCCTTCACTGCACCAATCATAATTCCCTGCACAAAATACTTCTGTAAAAAAGGGTATATCAATATTATCGGAAGCATGGATGCCACCATTGCAGATGCCTGCGTAGTCAGGGCTGTGGATGTATTTACAATAGAGCCTCCTGTAACTACCGTTCCCTGTGTCTGGTTGATTTCAGACAGCATCCGATAGGCAATGGTCCTTAGACCCTCTTGATTTACATAATAGGCGGAATCCAGCCAGGCGTTCCACTGATTGACCGCTGAAAACAAGGCTAAAGTAGCAATAAATGGTGTGGATACAGGCCTGATAATTCTAAAAAATACAGTAAATTCTGATGCTCCATCTAGTCGAGCTGATTCAATCAGGGATACCGGAATGGATTCAAAAAAATTGATTCCTATCAGAATAAAAAACAGATTCAGCATTGATGGTATGATATAAACCCATACTGTATTCAGTAAATGTAAATTCTTTAAATTAACATAATATGGTATCAGCCCGCCAGAAACGTACATAGCAAAAATGACCATAAATTTATAAATGTTTCCAAGTATTAATTCTTTTCTCGACAGCGCATAGGAAAGCAGGCATGTTGCCGATACTGTTATAAGTGTACCCAAAATAGTACGAAGAAAGGAGATTTCAAAGGCATTGATCCATTTTTCCTGTGCCAACAGATTCACGTAGTTCTGCAGCGTAAATTTTCTTGGAAATAGATAAATGCCACCTTTCATAAAATCATATCCGTCATTAAACGAAGCAATCATAATATAATAAAACGGATAAGCTATTATCAGGAGAATTACTATTAGCATCAGCCATATCACAGCATCAAAAATAACATTTTCCTTTGTGTATCTGTATTTACGTCCTATAACTTCTTTCTTTTTAGCAGTCATCAGAAAATCCCCTCCCCTGTAATCTTTTTCGCTCCCCAGTTACTTAGCAGGATTAGTAAAACAGAAATAAAAGATTGTAGAAGATCAACAGCTGTTGCATAGGCAAAACGCCCGTTGGATAAACCGGTATTAAATGCATATGTCTGTAAAATCTCCGAAGTGGAATTATTAAAGGTATTTCCAAATATATAGGCCTGCTCAAAATTAGAACCACCCATTCCTCCTCCAAGCAGACTTCCAATTGAGAGAATTAGTACAGTGACGGCCGCTGATTTGATTCCAGGTAGTGTAATATACCAGATTTTAGATAACCTTCCGGCTCCATCAATATCTGCTGCCTCATATAGTTGCGGATCGATCGAAGTAATAGATGCCAGAAATATGATTGCCCAATATCCAGAATTCTTCCAGACGGCCATAAAAACCGCGACACCTCTGAAACAGCCAGGCGCTGTGAGAAAAGGAATCGGTTCTTTTACAAGTCCAAGGCTTACAAGTGCCTGATTCAATATTCCCGTATTTGTGTTTAAAAATGCATTTGCTATTGTATAAAGCAATACCCATGAAATAAAATTTGGCAGGTAACTGACTGTTTGCACGATACTTTTAAACTTTTTATTTCTAACTTCATTTAATAGAATCGCTAAAAGAATCGGTGCCGGGAAGGTGAAAAGAAGCTTTAGCAGACTTAGTGCAAGTGTATTCCAGACAATATCCTTAAATCGATAGTAGGTAAACAACTCTTTAAACCATTTGAAGCCAACCCATTCGCTGGTGAATATACCAGATAACCCCATATTGATGGAATAATTTTTAAAAGCCATAATAATTCCGATTAACGGCATATAAGAAAAAAGAAATAGTACCAACATTCCTGCCACTGCTATTACCTGCAGTTGCCATTGCTTCTTTATTTTTGTGAAAAAAAATCCGATTTGTTGCCTCACTTTTTTCTCCCTCCTGAACCTTTTTTGCTTGGCGTTTATTTCTTGCGGATACATTTTAATTATAAAGAAGGAATATGAGGTGTAAAAGAGGAAAAAAAGAAGTATAACAAGGAAAAAAAGAAACTGTTTCTCTGGTATTCTTGCACACTTTATTTGTAGTAGGTATAATAAATCATAATAAAAATATAAGGTGAAAGCGGGAATAGGGGAATGATAACTGCGCTTTTAATTGATGATGAAGCATCCATACGTAATGGTCTGATAAAGCATATCCATTGGAAACAGCTAGGGATAGATAATATCACCGCACTTGATTCAGCGGAAAAGGCAATTGCCTTTCTGGAGGAAAATCACCCTGATTTAATTATTTCAGATATACGCCTGCCTCGAATGGACGGTATTCAACTGGCGTGGCTGATTCGTGAAAAAAATAAGAATAGCCACATTATTTTTATCAGCGCCTATTCCGACTTGGAGTATTACCGAAATGCAATAAAACTAAAAGTTGAGGACTATATTGAAAAACCGATTAATTTAGAAAAAATGGAGGAAACCATTCTCAAAGTTACTAAAAAAATTTTGTCAGAAGATAAAAAGAAAAAAGAAGAAGCACTGGTACAGGATCTTATGGGACTGCACCATATACACATTAATACTCGTGTTATTTCAAACCTGATAAAAGGTGTCTGGGACGAAGCTGTCATGGAAAAGTTGAACCGGGAAAAGTCATGGATATTTCCGGATGACAGTTTTATCTGTATGCTTCTTAAACCGCCTTCAGAAGCGAATGAAGTGCGGCAACTTGATATTGTTCGCAAAACAGAAAAATTTTTTCGAGAGCTCCGTTATCTGTATACGAAAAGAAGCAACCAGACCTATATATACCTGTTTGCTTTTACCAAAGAAGAGTTTCTCACTAAAGTATATTCTGCATTCCGCCGCTTTCGGTCAGAATTTACTGAAGGCAGAATTAACGGATATGATGTCTTCATTTCGGTTAGCCCTAAAGCGGACAACTTTCGGGAAATTCCTTCTGTGTATATGCAGGCCGTATGCCAGCTACAGCAGTTTTTTTTCCTGGGATATCACCATTTTGTTACAGTTACTTCTTTGGAACCCAAAGTACTTAATATGGATAGGATACGAATCAATGATTTTCGACAGTCAATTATAATAAAAGATCAAGAACAGACCATAGCTATTTCTGAAGAATTGTTTTGCTATATGAAAATGCAGATAGATACACTTCCAGATATTATTAAAAATATTTATTTTGAGTTGAATGTATTCCTTCTTCAGAAAATGGAAAATAATTTTTCCATGCAGGAAATTGGAAATCCATCAAATTATTCCTGGATAAAATTTAACAGTTTTGAAACAATCAATGACTGCCATTCCTATTTATTGGAGAACATATATGCATATTATAATCGGGAAGAAGAGGCTTTTCATGACAATCAGAATGTCAGCAAAGTCGTAAAGTTCATCCGATCAAATCTCACTAACAGTATGCTTTCCATTAAGGATATTGCGGATGCTGCCGGGCTGACGCCTCAATATATGACAATTATTTTCAAAAAAAGAACAGGAATTACCGTAGGTCAATACCTGAAAAACTGCAGACTTTCTTATTCAGAGGAGTTGCTAAGAAATACAGATCTTTCTCTGAACGAAATAGCTGCACGCTCCGGATACACGGATGAAAATTACTGGTCAAAGGTTTTTCGTAAACATTATGATACAACTCCTTCCGAATACAGAAAGCGACTGCAATCATGAAAACAGATTATTATCACAAAAGTATTATACGAACTAAGCTTCTCAGGAAATTTCTTGCGGCCTGTGTAATTTGTTTGCTCCTCAGTGGAATACTCATTTGTTTTTTTGTAGGAAAAATTGTTTATACTGTGATACAGGATATGGCAACCTCTGAGTTTACACAGATACAGACTTCTGTAGAAAATTATGTTTCCGAGTGCTACTATGCTTCTTACATGATACAGAATTCAAAAAATGTCATTGAATCCATGCAGACAAAAGCCGATTATGCACCGGAGCAATATTATGCCAAAAGAGGGGTGGAAGCGCAGATTAACGTAATGTCCCAGCTTCTCTCTCTTTATCCTATAACCATCTATCTTGATGAAAAAACATTATATCGTGATAACATATTATTCCGTTCATTGGATGAACTTGAAAAATATGACAGCTTCCAGAATTTCAGAAACGATGATTCCTCCTACATATGGCTTCCGCCGGAACAGCAGCGTTCTCCATATCTGAATCATGTCACCACTGTTGTCCCCTTTTTACGAAAAATCGGTGATAACAGAACCCCGGTTGCGTACCAGAAGGTTAGTATCAGCATGGATGAAATCGGAGACTTGATGTCCGTTCTTCCTAATGGAAACAGACAGTTGATTTTATATTCTGTGCTCCATGATACAGTACTTGTTACAAAATCCTCCGATGAAACTATTCCGCTGATGAAAATAAATAAGGACACTTTGTCACAGATAGGTAATCTATTGGAGCAGGAAAACTGGGGAAAGCTTTCATCAAAAAACGGTTTGTACCTCTCCTTTGCCCGACCCGTTAAGGGTACCGATTGGATTATGATAATGGCAATTTCGTCTTCCTACCTCTGGTCTATATTGCTCAGTATTCTATTTATATGGTTACTTATGTTTCTGATTCTGGTTTTGAGCTATCGTTATTTTGAGAAGCAATATACAAATCAGATGCTTCGCAAAATCTACTTGTTGGAGGAGAATATGAATAATCTGCTCCATGAAGAATTTACCCAAATCGAATATACGGATAAAGAACACGATGAACTGGATTATTTAATCTGTTATTACAACAGTATACTACAAAAATTTCAAACGCTTTTTTATAACAAAATTCGTGATGAACAGGAGAAAAGAAGACTTGAATTGAGCCTGATACAGGAACAGATTAATCCTCATTTTTTATATAACACTTTGGATTTAATTAAATGGAAAGCCATTGATGCGGATGCTCCTGTGATCAGTGATATTATATTTAAGCTCTCCGATTTTTATAAGCTCAGCCTGAACAATGGACGGGAATTCGTAACAATATCGGAAGAAATAAGGCATGTTACCGATTATGTGCAGTTGCAGAATTATCGCTTTGAAACAGATATTCAGTTGATTGTAGAAATGCCGGACGAACTTCTGGAATATAAAATTCCCAAAATCACACTGCAGCCTCTTGTAGAAAATTCTATTCAGCATGGTTTTATTGTGAAAGAAGATAAAAATGACTGTTTCATAGAATTGTATGGTTGGCGGGAGGGAGAGGATATTACACTTTTGATAAAGGATAATGGTGCAGGCATTCCCCAGGAGCAGTTGGAACATATTCTTTCTTCGAATGAAAGCTCATATACGCATGGCTATGGAATTCGAAATATCCATGAACGGATACAGCTATACTGTGGAGAGGACTATGGCCTTTCCTACGAAAGCAGGCTTCTGGAAGGCACTAGTGTAACCGTCCGTCTGCATGCTTTTCAAAACGGGGATATGTAGGATTATGTAGAATGGTAACTACTACATTTTCGGGTTTAGGCAATTATGGAAAAGACGAAAAAGCATTCATACCGATGGCGAGGCTGCTATGAATGTGCTGTCGCCAGTCTGAGAGGAAAGGGTGAAAGACAGGACAAGGCAGGCAGATGCCCGGTACCCTGCATCACACCACAAAAACCAAATAATTAATACATGACATCATGTAGCAAGATGCCCGGATTCAAAGACAGGGGCATCTGCCCTCTCAGGAATCCGGCCGCGGTGTGCCTGACGTACCTTCGCCCTGTATTCGGCGAGCAAAGCCGGGAGCTCACCCCATTCTTCCAAATGGGCATTGGAGGTAAGCTTTTCTTCCTGCAGATGGGCCTGGATTACAAGATTATAGTATAACTGGGTATCCACATGCTCAGAATGGCATACTTTTGTCAGCAATTCTGTTATGCCCTTATACTTTTTCATCAGCTGCCTGGTTGCCATGGCACGCGTATAAGGAAAGAGCAGGCAGTTGATTACATATGCAGCGGCAATCCCCGCCACTATATATCCGATACGGATAAGAAAAATATTTCCAACCGCCTGAAAATCAAAAGCGCTCATAAACACCGCGCCGCCCAGCGCGCCGATAGTAGAGCAAGCAAAGGTTTCCGTATAATCCGTAAAATAAAAAGAAAGATAACCGGATAACATCATAACTGCAGTGCGTCCTGCGGAGGAAGGGATAAATGTGTAAATAACGACTGATAGCAGTCCTCCAATCACTGTAGCAAGGAATCTTTTTTTCATTTTCACGGGAACATCATCCGCGTAGGGAAGTGATACGGATGCCAGAGTAAACAAAAGCCATTTTCCATGCGGAAGTGCAAGAAGCTGCACCAATAATGTGGCGCAGGATAAAAGCAGTGCGATCCGCAGCGCATAGACTGCCCTCACCGGGCTTAAATCCAGCGCTGCCTGGAGCCGTACTTTAAGTGAAAGGGCTGTTTTTCTGTAGTGTGTCCGGCTCTGGGGCTCAGTCATATGAAGAAGGCGGTCCCGGATATAAACAAAGCTGTTATAAAGAAGCCGGGCAGTCTTATCATCTTTTAATTCATAAAACAAAGAAGTCTCCAGAGAAGGGAGAACATGGCCTTCCTGCTGAAGAAAAATACGCATCTGGTTCAGCAGCCTGACAATTTCTGAAAGAAATATTTTATCCTGTCCGGATAATGTTTCAGGAAACTCCTGTATCAGGATCATCAGATGCTCTAATCCGCGTCCTGCGTCTATCATGGAAAAACCGGCATCGGAAACACATAAGGTTTTTTTCCTCCGCTCATAGACTGTCCGGCTTAAACGGCATAATTTGTGCCGCATGGCGGAAAGATCCGCCTTCTGCGGATTTCCGGCTGTCCGCTGTGATATATACTGACAAATATCATCAATCATTTCTGTTAAGACATCCCTGGCAGTTTCCTGCACACGTTTTCTTCCCATAACCCATTGATAGAGCATAATTGATACGGCGCCAGCGAGCATTCCGAGTATTCTCATGGGAAGCTGCCCGGCGTGTACAGGCGAAATAAAGATGAGGAACAGGTATGACAGAATATAAGGAAAATATATGTGATTGGAATATTCATAAGTAAAAGCATATAGAATCAACAGCAGCGTAAAAAAATTAATAAGAAAGGAAAATAAGGCGGGGAGGGTGGTGACCAGAAAGGCAGCGATACCCATCCATACCAATACTGCTGACTGGAGGAACAGATGCTTTACCGGAGTGGCCGTAAGGTCACGTACCATTGATGCGGACATCATAATAGTGAAAATGACAGCTACTATAGAGTTTTCAGGCCCGAATATCAGGGGGAAAATATTTACATAGGCAATAATAAAAATGAAACTCAAAGTACTGTGGCGGAAATTGCTTCGAATTCTTTCTGAGATTCCTGACAGTTTCATAATTACAGCATCTCCTTTATAATGGGTTTATTTATGGAAGTGTGATTGACTTTTCGTCTTTTTAAAAGTAGAATAGAGAAAAATTGTAACATTTCTAAAAAAGTCATATTTTGTTTACTAATTTCTTAGAATATCACTACGGAATTCTTTTGTCAACATGGAGCGAAGAGAATGGAAACGGAGTAGAGGGAATGGAAACAGAAAAAACTGCGGAAAAATTTGTACAGAATCTGCTTTTGGTCATGCCGGTTTGGAATTCCAAACTGGTCCGGCCGTTTAAAGACAGCCTGAATGGAGAAATGAGCCTGGAAACCTATTATTGCCTGGAAACCTTAAAGTCTCTGGGAGTGGTTACGATGACAGAACTGGCGCAGCATTTGAAGGTTCCGAAGCAGCAGGTGACGAAACTGGTTGATAATCTGTATCAATACCAGTTTGTAGAACGGGCACATGTGGAAGATGACCGGAGAAGGATATCGATTCGCCTGACTGCGAAAGCGGTTGACTATCTTGATGAGTATTACCTTAAGAATACGGCATTTATCCGGATGCTGGAAGAAAAGCTTACGGAGGAAGAGCTTCTAAGCCTTAACGATGCTATATTGACGCTGAAACAAATATTGCCCGAGCTGAAGTAGAAAGGGTACGGGAAGGTGAAAGAAACAGTGAAAAAAATTGCGCTGGTAAAAACCAATTTGTTTGTATGTACCGTAATTATTCTGGGTTTTGCAGTCACCTCGCTGATTAGCTATCACTCCAATCAGGGGTTATTTAAGCAGGAAACGGAAAATGTATCCAATTTGACTGCCGAGGGAATTTATCATAAGATTGAATCCATTTTTACAAAGCCTGTCAGTATTTCGCTTACCATGGCAAATGACAGCCTTCTGAAACAGTTTTTGTCGGAAGAAGCTGAGCGGAAGGACGAGAAGGAGTATATTGCAATCCTGCAGAACTATCTTCGCACATATAAAGATAAATATGGTTATGACTCTGCCTTTCTGGTATCAGCCGAAACAAACCGGTATTATAATTTTAATGGTGTTGACAGGGTCCTTTTCCCGGACAATCCGGAAAATGAATGGTATTTCAGCCGGCTGGATTCAAATCAGGAGTATTACCTTAATATAGACAATGATGAGGTCGCTACGGCGGATAATGACATCACAGTCTTTATCAACTGTAAAATCAGGGATGAACAGGGAAAAGTTATGGGTGTGGTAGGCGTGGGCTTCCGCGTCAATTACATCCAGTCCATTTTCAGGGACTACGAAGAACGGTATCACATAAAGGCATTTCTTGTGGATGATGACGGGACGATTGAGATTTCCACATCCCAAACAGGATATGAAAAGACAGAATTGTTTTCGGACATCGGCTATGCGCAGCTGAAAGAGCAGGTGCTTGAGGGAAAGGAGGAAATCCATACCTTCTGGTATTCCGGCGGAGGAAAGAAGGGCTATCTGGTGACACAGTATATTCCGGCGCTGAGCTGGCACCTGATTGTGGAGCGGGACACGACTGTGGAACAAAAAGAGATTCAGCAGGAAATCTGTATAGGCGCCTTCATTGTTATCCTGGTAATCATTCTTGTTCTATATACTATTAACAAAATAATACACAGGTACAATAATGAAGTTGTCAGGCTGGCGATAGAGAAGGAGAAGAAGCACAGCGGTGTATTCCAGCTGGAAACAGAGAAAATATATGAAAATATTTATGAAGTGGATCTTACTCATAACCGTGTGGCAAGCGAAGCTACGGAACAATATTTCAAAAGCCTTGGCGTTCCGGAGGATACGCCTTTTGATAAGGCGCTGTATATTATTGCTGAAAAGCAGATTAAGGAGGAATACAGAAAAGGCTATATTAATACCTTCAGCCCGAAAAATATATTAAAAGCATACGAGGAAGGAAAGGAAAGCCTGTGCTATGATTTTATGATATCCAATGATGGAGGCCAGTCTTATTACTGGATGCGCATTACGGCACGGATTTTTTACTGGGATGAGGATAAATCTGTCCGGATGTTTGTCTACAGGCAGAATGTGGATGAGGAGAAAAAGTATGCAAAACAGCTGATGGAAAAAATGGAACTGGATTCTCTTACGGGACTGTATAATAAGGCGGCCACGCAATATCATATACAGCACGCATTAGAGGAAGCGCCTGACAGGATATATGCCTTTTTTATCATAGATATTGATAATTTTAAACAGGTAAATGATAACTGCGGTCATGCATTCGGCGACCTGGTAATTTCAGGATTTGCTAATATTTTAAGAAGGCAGTTCCGCAGCGGGGACATTGTGGGGCGTATTGGCGGAGATGAATTCGTGGCATTTATAACTGTTCCGTCAAGGGAATGGGCGACAGACAAGGCACGGAGCCTTATTCAGGAGCTGCATCATGAATTTTCCGATCAGTCAGCCAGATGGAAGACTTCAGCCAGCATAGGAGTCGCATTTGCGCCGGAAGACGGGAAGATATTCGATGTCCTTTACCAGAACTCTGATAAGGCGCTGTACCATGCGAAGGAAAAAGGGAAAGATGGGTTTGCGCTTTTTGGTGATAAATAAGTGACTGGAGTGGAAAATAGCGATTGACAAAGTTAAGCAGATTAACTAACATAATAGTTAATCTGCTTAATTATTTTTCCCCGTATACCCGTGGAATTGCGCAGCCCCAGGACTGGCGGTGGCAGACTCAATTTTCCATGCGCTTTTGCGCCGGGGATATGCTTATTTGGGCAGACAGAAGGAAGCATGTTTGAATGCCCCTTTCAAAGGAACAAAAAATTGATTCAATACCGCAGGCTGTCCTGCGGTAAGCAGGGGGATAAAAATGGCAGGAACGAAAATAGATGCGGCAGAAACGGTTTCCCTGTTCTGCAGGCTGAACCTGAATGGGAAAAAAGAATTGCCGGTGAGATCCAGCGAGATGGGGCTTCTGATTCTGCTTGTGACAAGCAAAGAGAAGATTACACCGAAAGCGGCAGCCGATTTTTTTGGAGTCAGCAAACCGATGGTTGCTTCTATGGTAAAATCCCTGACGCTTGGTGGATATATCCGCAAAGAGGCAATAGAACAGGACAAAAGGAAATATATATTGATCCCGGAAGCAAAGGCGGTGTCACTTGTAGAAGCAACGCGCAGTGAATATGTACATACGATGACGCTTCTTGAAAATGGTATGGGCAAACAGGAATTTAGTGAGCTGATGCGGCTGCTGGAAAAGGCAAATGCTGTATTGCAGCTTGAGAGAAAGGGGAACAATGAGTAAAATATTAGTTACAGGAGCAACAGGCAATGTAGGAAAATATGTGACGGAATACCTGCTGGAGCAGGATCAGAGCGTAAAAGCGGCCGGTATGCATGAAGAGAAGGCCAGAGCCTTGTTTGGCAGCGGTGCGGAATACTGCAGATTTGATTTTGGAAAGCCGGAGACCTTTGAAAACGCGCTGCAGGATGTGGATCGCGTTTTTATAATGCGTCCTCCGCAGATGGGAAACCCGGAGGATTTCCGCCCGTTTATTGAGGTAATGAAGAAGCAGAATAACATAAAGCTGGTGGTATTCCTGTCATTGATCGGCATTGAGAAAAATCCCGCGCCGCCTCACCATAAAATAGAGAAAATGCTGCGGGAATCAGGAATCCCATGGTGTTTCGTCAGGCCCAGTTTTTTTATGCAGAACCTGAGCGGAATCCATGCCTTTGAAATAAAGCATTTCAACAGGATTGTCATACCTGCAGGAAAAGCGCTTACGAGCTTTGTAGATGCGAAGGACATCGGTGAAATGTCGGCAAGGATATTGGTTGAACCGGCTGGCCATAGGAATAAGGCCTATGATCTCACCGGCCCTGAGGCATTGTCGTACAAAGAAGCTGCGGAAATCATGAGCAGGGAACTGAAAAAAGAAATTGCCTATACAGGTATATCTGTGCGTGCAGCCTTCAGCTATTGGACAAAAGTACGGGGACTGGAAAAAGACTATGCAATGGTTATGTGCATGCTTTATCTGATGACCCGGATGGGGACTGCCAGGACGGTGTCGGAGGATTTTGAAAAGGTGATGGGGAAAAAGCCGGGAAGTTTCCGGGATTTTGTAAGAGCGAACCGGGATGTATGGTAAAATGGTAAACAGACCCGGAGACAGAGAAAAGCTTTAAACATAATAAAAGATATGGGGGATTATTTATGTCTGAAATTACAGTCTCAGAAAGTAAAGATTATTTTATTAAGGACGGAAAGCCCTTCTTTTATCTGGCCGACACGATTTGGATGGCATTCTCCAAACTGAGTGAAAGTGAATGGAGGGATTACCTGCATTACAGGAAGGTACAGGGCTTTAATGTTGTCCAGGTAAGCCTTTTCCCTCTGGATCATGACAACAGTGCGGATGAGAATGAATTGTTGCCGTTTATGAAAAATGAAGATGGAACTCCTGATTATTATGTGCGGAATGATGCTTATTTTAATAAAGTGGAAAAGATGATAGCTGTTGCAGCGGAATATGGGATTACAGTTGCACTTCACCTGGTTTGGGCGCACCATATTCCCGACAGCTGGGCGTCAAAGGGGCATGAGGAGCGGGTGATACCTGAAGCACAGCTTTATCCGATATACAGCTACGCAGTGGAACGGGTGAAAAAATATCATCCTGTTTATGCGATATCGGGAGATGTGCGTTTTGAAAACCAGGCTGTCACCGATTACTGCATGAAGGTGTTAAAAATTGTCAATGAGCTGGATAATGGGGCGCTGACGACTCTGCATATTGCACCCGGGGAGCAGCCGGATGACAGTCTGATTTATAATCCCGCCCTTAAATTTTATTCCTACCAGTCCGGCCACAGCTTTTTAGATCAGGATAATCCGGAAAAATTTTCTGCCCAGTTTTTGAAGCAGCTGGTGAAACGTCCGATAGTCAATACCGAGCCTTCCTATGAAGGGCATAAAGACGGATTTCGGGAAGGGCGATTCAGGGCGGAGGATGTGCGGAGGATGGCGTGGAGCAGCCTGATGACTGGCGCAAAAGCAGGAATTACTTATGGCGCTCATGGGATCTGGTCCTGCCACAGAAGAGAGAATTTTTTCAATAATGCCTCTTTTTCCGGCATTCCCTATGATTTCGGAACGGCGCTCCGATTTCCCGGCGCATGGGATTTTTCCTTTGCAAAGGCTATCTTCGAAGATGCAAAGTTATATGATATACAACCGGCGCAGGAACTGCTGGAAAATCCCATTCCGGGCTGCTATTGCTGTAAGGCGGAGGATAAGCTGGCTGTTTATCTTCCCTATAACAGCGAGGTTATTTTGAAAAAGAATGTCAGTAAGTGGCATGGCAGGATGATTATTTTGGAGGACCATAATGTCGGAGTTCCGGTATATTATGAGAGGGATGGGAAAACAATCATATCCGTACATGATTTTAACAGTGATGTTTTATACGTGTTTAGCAGGAACTGAGCATAAAGCTCAGTTCCGTTTTGATTTTAAGGGACAGGCAGGCCTGGCTGAAGCCGATATGCTCCGTCATGGATTCTGCGGCCGGATGTATATTGATATCTTAATCGGATAAAATCCGACAGGAGGGAATGAATTGATTTATATTCTGTAAAGGCAGTATAAAAACTGTGATTTATGGATTGTACTGATTTTATACTTTTGCCTTCAATCCTGATGTTTTATGATAAGACTGAACGGAAAATGAAGTTAAAAGGAGATTGCTATGAAGGAGTTTATGCTAGGCGTTAATTATTGGGCCTCCCATGCTGGTACTGATATGTGGCGGGATTGGAACGAAGATATCGTGGAAAAGGATCTGAAGCTGCTTGCGGATAATGGGCTGGATGTTTTGCGCGTATTTCCCAACTGGAGGGATTTTCAGCCTGTGAAGCCTGTGCTGGGCGGCGGCCACAGTATGCGGGAGTATCGGATGGAAAATGATCAGTATCCAGGGAATCCCTGTTATCTGGATGAGGTGATGCTGGAACGGTTTGAACGGTTTTGCCGGATTGCTGATAAAAACGGACTGAAGCTGATTGTTGGACTGATTACCGGGTGGATGAGCGGAAGATTGTTTGTTCCGGCGGCTTTATATGAAAAAAATATTTTTACAGATCCCACTGCGCTGTTTTTCCAGCAGCTTTTTATCAAAGGCTTTGTAGGACGGATGAAGGGACAGAAGGCAGTCTGTGCGTGGGATCTTGGAAATGAATGCAACTGTATGGATCAGGCGCATAAGCGTGAGGAGGCATATAGCTGGTCGTCTGTCATCGTAAATGCGATTAAGAGCTGTGATCAGACCAGGCCTGTTATTTCCGGCATGCACTCGCTGGAACTGGAAGGTGTCTGGAATATTCAGGATCAGGGGGAGCTGACGGATATTCTCACCACCCACCCTTATCCGTTTTGGGTGGAGCATTGTCAGCGTACGCCGTTAAACAGCTTCAGAACCTTGATGCATGCAACCGCACAGACGCAATATTATGCTTCTGTCGGCAGGAAGCCCTGTCTGGTGGAAGAACTGGGGAGTATGGGGCCTATGATTTGTGAGGAAGAAACTGCGGCAGATTTCCTGAAGGTGAATTTATGGTCCAACTGGGCCAATGGTTCGCCGGGTGTGCTGTGGTGGTGTGCCTTTGATCAGACGCAGCTGACAGCGCCGCCCTACGACTGGAACATGTGTGAAAGAGAATTGGGTATGGTGGACGTAAACAGGCAGCCCAAGCCATCCCTGCTGTGCATGAGGGAATTTAAAAAGCAGATGGATTCCCTGGAGCTTGAGCTTCCGGAAAAGCAAACGGATGGCGTCTGCATTTTAAGCAGGGGACAGGCTCACTGGGGGATTGCCTATATGAGCTATATCCTGGCAGTACAGGCGGGGCTGACACTGGATTTTGCATACTGTGAGCAGGAGCTGCCGGAGGCCGGGATGTATTTTCTCCCTTCCATCTGTATGGATGTGATGAGTAAAAAAAGCTATTTTGATTTAAAAAAGAAAGTTTATGACGGCGCTTCACTGTACATTTCCATGAAGGACGGTTTTCTCACAGAGTTCAGGGAATTTACCGGATTGAAGGTGATAACCGCTGAAAAGTCCTCCAGACAGGGAACCTTCTGGTGGGAGGAGTCCAGCTTTGCTTACCGGAAACCGTATCATATCAGGCTTGCAGCAGAGCGGGCGGAGGTTTTGGCAGAGGATGACGAGGGCAATCCCATATTCAGCGTGGCTTCTTATGGGGCAGGCAAAGTATATTTTTTGAATTTCCCGATGGAAGAGATGCTTTTAGAAGAGGAAAACGGCCTGGAAGCTCCCTGTTATCATTTTTATGAGAAAGCGGCGGAAGCGGTTCTTGGAAAAAGGAAAATCAGGAAAACAAATCCCTATGTTGGTATGACCCTGCATCAGGGAACGGATAACACCTATGCAGTGTTGGTGAATTATTCGGCAGAAATACAGGATGCGGGAATCCTTTGCCCGGGTTCCGAAAAGACAATAAGCTGCCTTTTCGGAAATGTGGAGCAAATAGAGCCTTTCGGCGCCGCAATCATCCGTTTTTAACGCGGTGCGGGAAGTTTTATCCGGCCGTATTCAGCCTCTGTTATTTCCGCGGGCAACGAGCCAAACGGATGCACTTGTGCATCCACTTGGCGATTGCCGCGAGGGTCAAATACCCCGCAGCTTGTGCGGGGTATTTGACTTCTTAACAGAGGCTGAATACAGCTTTGCGGCTGGTGGTACTGTCAGAACCGATGAATACCTCAAACTGGCCTGGTTCACTTACATAGTCCATCGTAATATTATAAAAACGGAGCATATCCTCCGTAATCGGGAAAGCTATGACACGGCTTTCACCCGGCTCCAGAAATACCTTACAAAACCCCTTCAGCTCACGGACAGGACGGGTTACGCTTGCGGACACATCATGAAGATACATCTGGACGGTCTCTGTTCCGGGACGCTCTCCGGTGTTGGTCACGCGTACGGATGCGCAGATGCTGTCACCTTTGTGCAGGATATCCGAATCCAGGCTGATGTCTGAATATTCAAAAGCAGTGTAGGTCAGGCCATACCCAAAAGGATAAAGAGGTTCGTTGGGGATATCCAGATATTTGGAGTTATAGCGGGTGGTGCGGTAATCCCCGGCAAAAGGCCTGCCTGTGCTCATATGGTTATAATGTACGGGAACCTGCCCCACACAATAGGGGAAGGACATGCTGAGCCTTCCGGAGGGTGATGCGTCTCCGTAGAGAATTCCGGCCAGCGCATTGCCGCCTTCGGTCCCGGGCAGCCAGGCTTCCAGGATGGCCTTTGCCTTTTGGTTTATTTCACGGATGTCCAGCGGGCGGCCGTTAAACAGCACCACACAGACATTGGGATTTACTTCGCAGATTTTATGGAACAATTCCAGCTGGCAGGACGGCAGCGTAATATCAGCGCGGCTGGCGCCTTCGCCGGAATAGTCGCGGTGCTCTCCAAGGGTGAGAACGACTTTATCCGCCTTTTTTGCAAGTTCCACCGCTGTGTCCAATGCCTCCTGAAGATCAAATTCTTCTTTCGGGGGCGTTTTCTGGAAGCCGAGAACGTTTGTGCCGGGATCTGCGGTAGGGCAGCCCTGGGCAAAAAAGACATCGGCATCAGGATAGTTTTGGGTCACTCCGGCTTTTACGGTAACACAGTCCTGCTCATCCCCAAAGAAGGACCAGGAGCCGTACAGCAGCTGATTGTCCGTAAAAGGTCCGATGAAGGCAACGGATTCTTTCCCTTTTTTCAGGGGAAGGAAGCTGTCTTCATTTTTTAGCAGAACGAAGGATTTTTCCGCACAGTCCCTTGCGGCCTCCCTGTGGGAAGCACAGAGGAGCAGTTCTTTTTCGTCCGCCTCACTGCCGTCCTTATAAGGATTTTCAAATAGTCCCAGTTTGTTTTTTAAAGTGAGAATGCGCAGGACGGATTCATCAATCTGTTTTTCGTCGATTCGTTTTTGCTCCGCCAATTCTTTCAGGTTTTTCAAATAAACGGGGCTGGCCATGTCAATATCCACACCGGCGTTCAGCGCGAGGACAGCAGCCTCTTTTTCATCCGCGGCGATGCCGTGGGGGATTAGCTCGCTCACCGCGCACCAGTCGGAAATCACCACTCCGTCAAACTGCATTTCCCCGCGCAGAACCTCACGCAGGAGCCGGCGATTTGCTGTGGACGGAATCCGGTTTAAGGTATTGAAGGAGGTCATTACCAGCGCGCAGCCAGCATCGATTGCTTTTTTATAGGCAGGGAGATAATCCTCAGCCAGCGTGCGTTCCGATAATTCCACGGTATTGTAATCCCTGCCGCCGTCGGGTGCGCCATATCCGGCAAAATGCTTTAAGCAGGCGGCGAGGGCTCCTTTTTTTGAAAAATCATTGTTTTCCCCCTGATAACCGCGCACCATGGCGGCAGCCATCAGGCCATTCAGGTATGTATCCTCTCCTGTGGACTCCATAACCCGTCCCCAGCGGGCATCACGGACCAAATCCGCCATAGGGGAAAATGTGACATGCAGACCGGCTGCGGCAGCTTCGCGGGCAGCGATGGAAGCGCATTTTTCCGCCAGCCCGGGATCGAAGGTACAGCCCTGTGCAAGGGGAATCGGGAATATGGTACGGTATCCGTTTATGATGTCCGCCATGAACAGCATGGGGATATGGTGCGGGTGTTTTTCGATATGCTTCTGCTGAATTTCATGAATCCTTTCCGCACCGACGACGGACAGGCAGCTTCCGGAAACACGGAGATCATCCGGGGTGATTCCCAGTTCCCCGGCAGGGCCTGTAACCATGTCGCCGTTAAAAAAGTAAGAGGGAAGCTGAAACAGTTCCCCGATCTTTTCTTCCAGTGACATGTCTGAGAGCAGAGCTTTTATTTCTTGTTGCTGCATGAAGAAACCTCCTGGCTTTTTTTTCTGGTCAGCTGCAGCGTCCCTCTCCCTTCGATGAAAAGACGGAGCAATGATACATTGTAACTGTGAGGGTACAGAGCAGCTACCATTAAGTATAATAAAAAAGTCAGGCCGAAGAAAGTATAAAAACGGCAGCCGATGGAAATCTGCTGATTTTTCAGTCACAGTCAGGACTATAAATTCGAGACAGCGCGGGAAATACGGATATTGAACTGTTTTTCACGATAGCCATTTGATAAGATAGCTGTAAAACCAATGCGTAAACCAGGAGGAAAAAGCATGTTATATCCTATTGAAAACCGAGTCAGGGAAGTGAAAAATTTAAGCGGCATCTGGAACTTTAAAATTGATAAAAACAACTCCGGCATATCTGAAAGATGGTTCGAAGCTCCCTTAAAAGACGCCGTATTAATGGCTGTCCCCTCCAGCTATAATGACCTTGTTACGGATGCGTCAGAGAGGGAGCATGTGGGTTATGTCTGGTATGAAACCGGTTTTATCATTCCGGCAGGCTGGGAGGGAAGGCGAATTGTAATCCGCTTCGGCAGTGCCGCACATCATGCGGTGTGCTGGATAAATGGACAGGAAATCCTCCGGCATAAAGGGGGATTTTTACCTTTTGAAGCGGAGATTACCGAAATTGTGGAAGCATCCGAAGAAAAAGAATTCCGCCTTACAGTTGCCTTGAGCAATGTCCTGGACTGGACCTGCCTTCCCAGCGGAGAAGTCGTGACAAAAGAAGGAAAGGGATATCCGGAAGGGTATCATTACCAGGATACTTTTTTTGATTTTTATAACTATTCGGGTATACACAGGCCAGTAAAGCTGTATACGACCCCCAAGAGGTATATTGAGGATATCGTGATTACGACAGGCCTGAACCAGGAAATGACGCGGGCCGAAGTTGTATGCAGGATTACCGGAACGGATAAAATTAAAAAAATCCAGATCCTTGATGAAGACGGACTGGCGGCTGCGGAAAGCACCGATACGGCGGAGACAGTCACTTTGACTGTTGAAAACCCGAAGCTTTGGAATCCGGGCAAAGCATATCTGTATCGCCTGCGTGTAGAAGGGGAGGAAGACTCTTACACGGAAACCTTCGGTATCAGAAGCGTAAAAGTGACGGATAAGGAATTCCTGATTAACGGGAAGCCCTTTTATTTTAAAGGCTTTGGAAAGCATGAGGACAGTGAGATTCATGGAAGAGGCATGGATTTGGCCTTGAATGTGAAGGATTTTAACCTGCTTAAATGGATGGGGGCAAATTCTTTCCGTACATCCCACTATCCCTATTCTGAGGAGCTGATGATGATGGCGGACAGAGAAGGTTTTGTAATCATTGACGAGGCGCCGGCTGTGGGCATGTGTTTCTGGCAGGAGAAGAAGGTCTTTGACGGAACGAGGGTTAATGAAAAGACCCTGGAGCATCATCTGGACACTCTTAAGGATATGTATTCCCGTGATAAAAACCACCCCTGTGTTGTCATGTGGAGTGTGGCCAACGAAGCTGATACCAGCGAGGACGGGGCCGTGCCCTATTTTAAAAAGGTAATTGATACCATGCGCAGCCTTGATAATACCAGGCCGGTGACGATGGTTCATACCATGTGGCCCTCTGCGGACAAAGTCAGCCAGTGGCTGGATGTGATCTGCCTGAACCGGTATTTCGGATGGTATTCGGATCACGGACATACGGAAGTGATAAAAGAGCAGGTGACAGGTGAAATGAAGGAATGGTATGAAAAATACCACAGGCCCATGATTATGACAGAATATGGGGCGGATACGATACCCGGCCTGCATAAAATGCCTGCGGTGGCCTTTTCGGAGGAATTCCAGTGTGAATTCCTGAAGGAATATCATAAAGCGTTTGATGAGCTTGATTTTATGGTGGGAGAGCAGGTATGGGCATTTGCGGATTTTCAGACCAAGCAGGGATTAAACCGCATTGATGGCAATAAAAAGGGCGTTTTCACCAGGAACAGGCAGCCTAAGATGGCAGCCTGGCTTCTGAGGGAAAGATGGACCAGGGAAAAAGGGTGAAGCCCTGGAAGCCCCAGGATGAAAGGGCGGGGGATTACATCATAACCCGCTTTTCTTTCCGGTATTTATTGGGAGACATATGATATTTATCTTTGAAAAGGTGATAGAAATGGCTCAGATTGTTAAAACCGGCGTCCATGGAAATATCAATAATTGCGGCATCGCTGTGGACCAGCCGGTTGGCACAGTAATTCAGGCGAAGATCATTGATATAGTCAGTGGGGGTGGTCTGCAGTTTTTCTTTAAAAAGCCGGCTGATATAGGGCAGCCCCCTGCCGCTTAATCTTTCAAGGCAGGATATCCCCTCGCAGAAATACCCGGGTTCATTTATGCTCTGTAAAAGCTTGCCAAACCAGGCCGGTTGGACTTTTTTCCCTTCACAAACGTTTTGAAAATATTTAAAAAACAATTCTGCAGTCAGCAAAAGAAAATAGGCTTTCTTTTTATCCTTATCCATTGAGGTATAAAGAGAAAGCTTTTCTATACTCTGCCGGACGGCAATGGTATCGGAAGGATTGAGGCAGGTGGACGGCGGCATGGGAGCCTTATCGAAGCTTTCTATGTCAAATGAATTGTCCAGATACTGAAGCAGGAGCCGCATGGTTTTTTGAGTGAATGCAAGATTGACGTATTCAAATGCTTCCTGATCTGCGCTTTTGAAAAAATGGGAATCCGCAGGACGTATAAAAGTCATTGTATTACAAGGGAGAATTTGAACCGAACCATTGATGTGATGCTCAATATTACCTGAGGTAACCAGGGTGATCTCATAAAAATCATGACTGTGAGGTTGTGAAAATGCTTTCGTATTAACCGAAAATGTAAAGGACATTTCCGTATTGGGGTCAAAAGCTGTGGCTGCCAGTAATTTTGAGGTCCGCATAAGTTATCTCCTGCTGATGATTTACTGATAATATCATTATAGTACAAAAATCAGACATTGTTAAACAAGAAGACGCCGTCATGACTGTATTATACTTATTTTGAAATCAAAAAGAAAGGAATATATTCATGAAAAAATCAGGAATTGTTTTTGATATCCAAAGGTTTTCGCTGCATGACGGGCCGGGTATCCGGACAACCGTTTTTTTGAAAGGATGTCCGCTCCGCTGTATGTGGTGCCACAATCCGGAATCCTGGAGCAGGGAGCCGCAGCTGATGTTCTATAAAGAAAAATGTGTACAATGCCTGGAATGTATCCGGAGCTGCTCCAAATCCGTACATCTGCTAAAGCAGGGGAAGCATGTCCTGGATTATCAAAAATGTGATGCCTGCGGAGAATGTATAGCTCATTGTGCCTATGGCGCGCTTAAGCTGTCCGGCGGAGAAATGGATGTGGATACCATTTTAAAAGAAGTTATTGCGGACAAAAGCTATTATGAAAATTCAGGCGGCGGGTTAACGGTATCCGGCGGGGAGCCGATGCTGCAGTTTCCATTTTTGGAAGCTCTTCTGGGTGAGGCAAAAACGCTGGGCCTGTATATTTGCCTGGAAACCAGCGGTTTTGCCAGGAAGGAACTATTTGCCCGGATTGCCGGTAATGTTGACCTGTTTCTATATGATATTAAGCATATAAATGATGAGAAGCATAAAAAATATACCGGCGTTTCCAACCAGATAATTCTTGATAATCTGGATTATTTATATCGTATGGGAGCAAAAATAAGGCTCCGGTGTCCGCTCATTCCCGGTGTAAATGATACAGCTGAACATATCGGGGGGATTGCGGCGCTTGCGCGGAAGTATCCGAAGCTCACAGGTGTGGAGTTATTGCCTTATCATGATATGGGCAAAGGAAAATGGAACCAGATCGGGAAGGAATATGGACTTTGTGATTTGAAAAATACGGATCAGGAGCAAAAGGACATTCTTCGCAGACATTTTTTGGAGGCGGGCTGTGAAGTTATGATGAACTGACACTTTCAGGACAGCAGGAGGTAAGAGAGGATGCAGCAGTATGATTTTTTGGTAGAAAAAAACTTTACGGAAAGCTATCTGCGCTACAGGGACGCCCCGATTGCAATAAGGGAAGCGAAATGTCTGGAACAAATGTATCCGGATATTTTTGAGGACATCAAAGCCGGGGATAAGTTTGCAGGACGCATTAAAATGAGTTTGATAGGATTCAGCCCGGAACCGGGCGGGCTGGGCTATTATTGCAATACCCCGGCGATAAGGAGGCTTTTGGAGGAAAACGAATATACGGACGCCTTCCGGGCGGAAATGGAAGACATGATTGCGTTCTGGGAGAAGGAAAAGACCCAGGTAAAAGTACGGAATGCCTTTCCACCGGAAATTGCAAAAGCGCTGCCAAGTGACAACTGGGGCAAAGAACCGTTAGCGGCAGCACCTTTGTACCGTATGGCCGGAAGCTATCTGGATTATGGGAAGCTTCTGGATAACGGAATAGAGGGGCTTGAAAAAACAGTTGCAAAGAGAAAAGAGGCGGCTAAGGCACAGGGGGAAGAAACAGAACTCTTTGAGGCGATGGAAATGGCGCTGCAGCTCCTTTCCAGGTGCTGTATGTATTATTACAGACAGGCGCTTGGGATAGCGGAAGCGCAGGAGGATGCGGAAAAGAAAGCGGAATGGGAGGAGATTTCAGGAGCCCTTAAGAATGTTGCGTCACAAAAGCCGCGGACACTGCGGGAGGCCATGCAGCTGATGTGGTTATACGCCCTGATCAGCGGCACGATCAACTATGGGCGGATGGATGTTCTGTTCGGGGACTATCTGGCGAAGGATTTGGAAGAACAGAGGCTCACCATGGAACAGGGACAGGAATTGTTCAACGGATTATGGCAGCTGATCGCAGACCGCAGGACTACCTGGAACGGAAGAGTGATACTGGGCGGCAGAGGCAGGAAAAATGAAAAGAATGCGGACAGGGCGGCCCTTCTTGCCATAGAAGCTTCAAGAGTGATCAAGGAGGCGGAGCCTCAGCTTACGCTGCGCTTTTACGAAGGAATGGACAGCAGGCTGATGGAAAAAGCGCTGGAGACGATTGGCGAGGGACGTACCTATCCCATGCTGTATAATGATGATGTCAATATTCCGGCAGTGAGCAATGCTTTTCGTATCAGCACAGAGGAAGCGGAGGATTATGTGCCCTTTGGCTGCGGGGAATATGTGATTAACCATAAGAGCTTTGGCAGCCCCAATGGTGTAATCAATCTGCTGAAGGTGCTGGAAATCACGCTGCATAACGGAATGGACAGTATGACGGGAAAAGAGGCGGGAATACGGACCGGATATTTTTCGGAGTTCAAGTCTTTTGATGAGCTATGGGAAGCCTATACGAAGCAGGTACAGTATTTCATAGATGCGCTGGCGGTGCAGGAAGAGCTGGAATATCGTGTTATGGGTGAAACTGCGCCCTGTTTATATTTGAGCATGCTGTACGATGATTGTATAGAGCGGGGGAAAGCTATTTTCGCAGGCGGTATCAAATACCTTGGGGGTACGGTTGAAACCTATGGAAATGTGAATACTGCAGACAGCCTTACCGCAATCAAAGAGACGGTATATGATAAGAAGCTGTTGACACCGGCGCAGCTGCTCGCGGCCCTGGATGCTGATTTTGAAGGCTATGAAAAAGAAAAACACCTGCTGGAAAGCGTGCCGAAATATGGAAACGATGACTCTAAAGCTGACGATATGGCTGTGAAGGTTCATGAACATATATGCAATACGGTTAGGGCACAGATTGAAAAAGTAAAACTTCATTCGTATCTTGTCGTAATCATTAATAACAGCGCCAACACCACAATGGGACAATTGACGGCAGCCTCAGCGGATGGAAGGAAAAAAGGCCTGCATATGGCAAACGCCAATAATCCATGGAGTGGAAATGATAAAAAGGGTCTGACGGCATTGTTGAATTCCCTGGTAAAGCTCCGTCCTGATTTTCATGCCGGAGCGGTACAGAATATGAAATTTTCGCCGGAACTGTTCCGTGACGGAGGCGCTGTTGTAAAAAGTGTGCTGAAGACCTATTTTGATAACGGCGGCACTCAGGCCATGATATCTGTAGTCAATAGAAATGATCTGGAGCAGGCTATGATCCATCCGGAAAAATACAGTAATTTATTTGTCCGTGTGGGCGGCTTCAGCGCCAGGTTCGTAGAACTGGAAAAAGCTGTGCAGAGGGAGATTGTAAGCCGGACATTGTATTAAAAACATAATGCTTTATGCGGTATTTCCCGAAATAATACAAAAGTTATAAAGAATTGATTTAACAGTCATGTTTATATTTTAAACTATGCTTTCCGTCCAGTTTGCCGTATGATTATTTAATAACGACTTCAGCTTCAATTGGAGTATAGAATAACCAGTCTCTGGTTTGGAACAGAGGATATACTGCAATTCTTGCAGACGGTAAACGGCGGAGGAAAGCAAATGAATGATTCAGGGAAAAAATATTTTGTCAGGGTTATGATTCCATTCTCTCTCGTGATGGTTCTGATTACTGTGTTTTTCCAGGGGGCCATGTACGGTTATTTTGTGAGAACCTATTCAGGGGCATTATGTGATGTGGAAACCGATATGCTTGAACAAAAGAGCAATAACCTGATATATCTTACGGAGAATATTAAGAGCCTGAATAACTCCATACGCCTGAATTATACCGTTATGGAGATGTGTTATAAGGAAGAGATGGATATTTATAATCTGATTGAAGCACAAATGCAGCTTGATACTATCAGAGTCTCTTCTGATCTGATTCACTCCATTTATCTTGTAAATAAAAAAACAAAGGAAATTCACGTATCCTCAGATCGTATTAACAGCCTGGCTACCTATTCCAATTTTTTTGACCAGGATATATTCAGATATATTGAAGATGTAAATTCCTTTGGGACTTATACGCCTACGGCAAGAAAAATCACAATGGAAAATGGAAAAGAGATCCCGGTACTTACCTTTTTCCTGTATGATTACTTTATTCAGACGAAATCAATAGATGGTATTATTATTATCAATGTCCCAATAGAGTGGCTGGAAAAGAAGATTGCCACGAAGGGTTCACTTCAGGAGGCTGGAAAAAACAGCATCCTGTTAATCGATGGGGAGGGAAAGGTAATTCTGGATTCCGGTGTAAGTCCGTTTGGTGAAGATATTCAGAGCCGGGACTATGTCGGCGAGATACTGAATGCGCCTGAGATGCAAAGCAGTATGGTAAGAAGGATTGACGGGGAGAACTGCCTGATTTCATATTACAGATATGGCAATCCGGACTGGATTTTTATTGGGATTAAGTCCTACTCTTATATTAAGGAACAGCTTCGGCCCGTCCTGTATTTTACGCTGTTGATCAGCTCCTTAATATTTCTGGCAGGGATGTTGATTATCTGGATTCTGTCAAAGCGGCTAGCGGATAATTACAGCAGGATTTCACAGAATATGTGTAACCTGGAAGCGGAAAACAGGGAACATATGCTGGCAAGGCGGACAGAATTTATCAGGGGGCTTCTGAAGGGAAACGGCATCCTGGAGGATGCGGCGGCAAAATTTCACGGATATGATATGACAACACAGCCTGAGTCCGGATATTATGTTGTTCTGTTTGAAATAGATCGTTTCCGGGCTTTCTGTAAGGCATATAATATGGATGAAAGAAATCGGATTCTCGGTAAGATTACGGAAATTATTGAAGAGGTATTTGCGGAAAGCATATGCTGTGATGTGGGGGCGATTACGGAAAATCAGATTGCCGTATTGTGCAATGTTTCGGAGAAAACGGATATTATGAGGTTTTCGGGGAACCTGAACGCCGTATATGACAGAATCATTAAGAAACTGCATGATGAGGGACTGCCGGGGCTGAGCGCGGCTGTAAGCTCCATCGGATATGGGTATGAGGATATTTCTGGGCTGTATGATGAAGCAGCAGAGATGATTCAGTACCGGTATATCATGGGACTTCGGACACTGTTGTTTCCTGAAATGATTCCGGAGAAAAAGGAAGAGAAGAATTCTCTGGTCAGAAAGCAGCTTGCAGGTGATATTATCCTTGCATTGGGTAAGGGAAACGGAGAAGAAGCCTGCAGCGGGCTGCAGCAGTATCTGAACCAGCTTGGCATGGAATCTCCTTATGAGATAAAACTGCTGACAGTGAATCTTCTTCTGCAGGTAAATAATACAGTAATGGATGGTTCTATGCTGGCTGCGGTGGAAGATTTCAGTATGGATGATATTATCCAGGAACTTATGATTTCGGAGACAATGGATGAGACTTACATGATTGCATCAGCTTTTTTAGGCAGGCTGGCATGTGTACAGGAAGAGAAAAACAGATGTAAATATGAACTTCTTATTCAGGAAATCAAAGATTATATCCGGGAAAACTACAAAGAGGAAAATCTGTCAATCAATCTGGTGGCAGAAAGGGTTGGGCTTTCGGTTGGTTATCTGGGAAGGCTGTTCAAGAAAATGGAAGGGAAATCCGTTTCCGAATATATCATGTCGGTTAGACTGGAAAAAGCGGAAGAACTGCTTAAGAACAGTCAGATTTCCATCAATACCATAGCCACACAGGTAGGATTTGTAAATAACTCTTATTTTTATTCCGTGTTTAAAAAGGCTCATGGCGTTACGCCGAATCAGTGGCGTGCGGCAGATGAAACAAAGCAGTAAATGCAGGGGACTGTATCTTGGCAGTCCCCCTTTTCATGGTCAAAAATATGAATCTTGTATAAAGAACGTCATATTTAGTGGTTTAAAAGCTGGATAATCCGGCAAAGTCCCGTATCCGAACTATATTTTTCAGCTTTAACTATGCTATGGTTATGGCACAAAGAGGTGACGCAGCCGGATAATAAGGCAGCAGCTTCAGAAATAAATAGTTGAGGAGGTATTACTTAATGGCAGGAAAAAAGATTCCTGTACACAGGGAATTAAGGAAGCATAAGACCATGTATCTGATGGCATTGCCCACATTAATTTATTTTGTGGTTTTCAGCTATATTCCCATGCTGGGTGTGGTGCTGGCATTTAAAAGATACAATTATAATGATGGTATTTTCCACAGTCCCTGGGTAGGGTTCTCAAATTTCAAATTCCTATTTCAGTCCGGAACATTGATGCATATTACGGCAAATACGATTTTGTATAACCTGGCCTTTCTTGTTTTGGGAGTGATAACGCAGGTGGGAACAGCGCTCCTTTTGAATGAGATTCATTCTAAACTATATAGGAAGATTACGCAGTCGTTCATGTTTCTGCCCTATTTTATTTCCTATGTGGTACTGGGAGTCCTGGTTTATAACATCTTCAGTTATGATACCGGCCTTCTGAATAATATAAGAGGGCTGCTGGGGATGGAGAAATTTTCCGCCTATACGGACACCGGCATATGGAAGTATGTACTTGTATTTCTGGAACAGTGGAAGGGGCTTGGATATGGTGTAGTGGTTTATATGGCGGCAATTACGGGGATCAGCGCTGAATATTATGAATCGGCCAGGATTGACGGCGCAAGCCATTGGCAGGAAATCAGATACATTTCTCTGCCGCTGCTGAAACCTACGATAATAATTATTACGTTATTTGCAGTAGGAAAAATCATGAAAGGGCAGTTTGAACTGTTCTATCAGGTGATTGGCAGTAACGGTGTTTTGTTTAATGCAACGGATATTATTGATACGTATGTATTCAGAAGCCTTACCCAGACCTTTGACGTGGGGCTGGGAAGTGCGGCGGGATTCTATCAGTCCCTGTTTGGCCTGCTATTTATTATGGCAGTAAACGGGATTGTAAAGCGGATGAATCCGGAATACGCATTATTTTAAGGAGGCATCTGTAGTGAAAAATAAGGATAAATCTAAAATCATTATCAAAACAGCGGCAATTTTAATTGTTACATTGGAAGCTCTCATATGTATTGTTCCGTTTTACCTCATTGTTGCAGCCTCCTTTATGACAGAGTCGGAGATCATTACCCGGGGCTTCAGCTTTTGGCCGAAGGAATTAAGTATGGGTGCATATGAACTGGTCTTCCGGGTGCCGAAAACAATAATACAGGCTTATGGCGTCAGTACCTTTGTGACGGCGGCAGGTACAGCGCTGGGCTTATTTTTTACAACCATGATGGCGTATGTACTTTCCAGAACAACCTGCCGTTACCGTGATAAGATGTCATTTTTTATCTATTTCACGACCCTGTTCAGCGGCGGTATGATTCCCGGGTATATCTGGACTACGGAATATCTGCATCTGAAGGATAACATTTGGGTGCTGATTCTGCCCCTGATGCTGAGCTCCTGGAATATTCTGCTGATGCGGAATTTCATGAAAGGCATCCCGGAAGAAATTGCGGAGGCGGCAACGATTGACGGGGCCGGGGAATTTCAGGTTTTCTATAAGTTTTACCTGCCGCTGTCCAAGGCCGGGCTGGCAACCATAGATCTGTTTATCGCACTGATGTACTGGAATAACTGGTATCAGGCCATGCTTTACATAAACAATGAGAAGCTCTATCCTCTGCAGTATCTGCTTTATAATATGCAGACGAGCATGGATGGAATCAAAAAGGCGGCGGCCATAGCCAATGTGCCATCCTATGAGATGCCTACGGAAAGCTTTAAAATGGCCATGGCAGTGGTGGCCACAGGACCCATTGTCCTTTTGTATCCCTTTGTACAGAAATACTTTGTTAAGGGCCTGACGGTGGGTGCGGTGAAGGGTTGAGTGCGTCCAGAAAAGGGCGGATGGTTTAGCGGGTGGAACACCCGCACGGTAAAGCGCAGCGAGCCGCCGTTAGTGAGTCTTTGGTGTTGTCTGGTAACAGACAGGGCCAATCATGCTTTACAATGACCCTCCAGTCAAATGAAGTGGGAAGCGCGCAGGGAAACATCATCAGTCCGGTACTGGCCAATATCTATATGCACCATGTACTGGTATTATGGTACAAAAAGTACTTTGAGAAACAAGGAACAGGAGAGAGCTTTCTGGTGGTGTACGCGGATGACTGCCTGGCAGGATTTGAAGAGAAGTCAGAAACGGAGCGGTACTATGAAGAAATGCAAAAGTGATTGGAGAAATATGGGCTGGAAATAGAGACGAGCAAGAGCCGTCTGTTAGAGTTTGGGAGGTACGCAAAGGAGAGAAATAAGAAGAAGGGAAACTGCCGCCCGGGCGGCAGAAAGGAAAGGGTATGGAAAAATTAAAGGATTTCAGATATCAGGGAGTGGAATTAAAGAACAGCTTGTGGGAGAGTCAGAGAAGGGAAACCATAGAAACCTACCTGGCGATTCCCAATGATTCCCTGCT
>NZ_QVLV01000024.1:0-201 GCF_003435485.1 Eisenbergiella massiliensis | reverse complement strand
AAGGGAAACCATAGAAACCTACCTGGCGATTCCCAATGATTCCCTGCTGCAAATTTTCAGAAAAACAGCCGGCCTGGACGCTCCTGGGGAGAGCCTGATGGGCTGGTATGGAAACGGCGCTTCCACTTTCGGCGCTTCCACTTTCGGACAGAAGCTGGGCGCCTTCGCCAAGCTGTACGCGGTAACGGGCGATTACCGGCT
>NZ_QVLV01000023.1:0-88360 GCF_003435485.1 Eisenbergiella massiliensis | reverse complement strand
GCTAACCGGGGGAAAAGCCGGAGATAACATCAAAGGCTTACCTATCGGAACCGTTCCATTACCTGCACAGTGAAACCGACATTCTTTCCCTGGTAACAGTCATCATGGAGAACACCCAGGGCAAGGACAGCAAGGGCGGCGATGACTTCTGGAGCAAGGCGGAAGCCCTGCTGTATCAGGCACTAATCGCCTACATCTACTATGAAGCGCCCGCTGAGGAAAAGAACATGACTACGCTGCTGGATATGCTCAATGCCTGTGAGTGCCGGGAGGACGACGAAAACTTCAAATCGGCTGTTGACCTGCTGTTTGAGCAGTTACAGCAAAAGAATCCTGACCATTTCGCTGTCCGCCAATATCTGAAATTTAAGATGGCCGCCGGAAAAACACTAAAAAGCATTTTAATTAGCTGCGGCGCAAGGCTCGCGCCATTTGACATTCAGGCAGTCCGTGAAATGATGGAGTACGATGAATTGGAACTGGAAAAGCTGGGAGATGAAAAAATCGCACTCTTTGCGGTGGTGTCCGACAGCGATCCGACATTCAATTTTATCTCGGCGATGATGTACTCCCAGATGTTTAACGTGCTCTGCAATCGGGCGCTGACCGTCTATCATGGGCGGCTGCCGGTTCATGTGACTTGCCTTTTTGATGAATTTGCAAACCAAAAAATCCCGAACTGGGAGCATTTGGTCAGCGTTATCAGGTCAAGGAACATATCGGCCCATATCGTCCTCCAGACATACAGCCAGTTAAAAGGAATGTATAAGGACAATGCGGAAACCATTGCGGGCTGCTGTTCGTCGCTGCTGTTTTTGGGCGGCAAAGAAGAAAGCAGTTTGAAGATGGTGTCCACTATGCTGGGAAAGGAAACGATTGATACCTACAATACCAGCGATACGCGGGGAACCTCCCGCAGCTATGGCCTGAACTATCAAAAGCTGGGGAAAGAACTGAAAAGCGTGGACGAATTGGCGGTCATGCCGTCAAGCCGCTGCATTTTACAGGTTCAGGGGGTCAGGCCGTTCTATTCCCGTAAATATGATTTGACCCGCCACCCCATGTATAAGTACACCGCAGACGCGAATCCCAAGTATGCGCTTGATGTAAAAGCGTACCTGGCCCACCGGCTGAAAGTAAAGCCGGAAGATCAATATGAGGTCTACGATCTCGGAGAAGCCGATTCTGAAGAAGCGGCTTAAAGCCCCGCCGTTTGAGTTGCAATTCCCTGTCAAACGGTGGGGCTTATTTTTTTGTTTTTCACCCTATCAACAATTATTTTTCAAATTCAAGGAGGTAAATTTATGGATTTCTTTAACAGTGCGGTATCTTCTCTTTCTACGGTTGTTGTTGCTATCGGTGCCGGTGTCGGCGTGTGGGGAATTATCAACTTGATGGAGGGCTACGGCGGAGATAACCCGGCCAGCAAAAGCCAGGGTGTCAAGCAGCTTATGGCTGGCGGAGGTGTCATTCTCCTGGGCCTTAGAGTCGTTCCCCTGCTGTCCGGCTTATTCAGCTAAGACGCGGGTAACGGCCTATGGATTTTATCATCGACGCAATCAATGAATGGATCAAAAGTTTCCTGATTGAAGCAATCACGGGAAACCTGTCAAATATGTTTGCCGATGTAAATACCAAGGTCGCCACCATCGCGGGGGAAGTGGGCAAGACGCCGGAGCAATGGAACTCCGGCGTCTTCTCCATGATTAACAGTCTGTCACAGTCTGTGATTGTTCCCATCGCGGGCCTTGTTATTGCCGCGATCCTGTCCTATGAGTTGATTCACATGATTGTGGAGAAGAACAACATGCACGATTTCGATACATTCATCTTCTTTAAGTGGATTATCAAGGCGGGAATCGCGGCGTATGTCGTCAGCCATACCTTTGACTTTATCGTTGCCATCTTCGAGGTGGCACAGACGATGGTGCAGCAAAGCGCCGGAGTGATCGACGCGAACGCCAGCATTGACATATCATCGGCCTTAGCGTCCATCACCACAGAATTAGAAGCAAAAGGGCTGGGAGAACTATTTGCCCTGATGTTGGAAACGTGGGTAGTCAGCTTCGCCATGACGGTCATGGGGGCCTGTATCACCATCATCTTGTTCGGAAGAATGATTGAAATTTATATTTACGCCAGCGTGGGGCCGCTGCCCTTTGCCACTTTTGCCAACCATGAATGGGGCAATATCGGCACCAACTATGTCCGGGGGCTTGCGGCCCTGGGGCTGCAAGGCTTCTTAATCATGGTGATTACCGGAATTTACGCAGTCCTGGTCAACACGCTGTCACTATCCGGCGGCGACCTGCACGGGGCAATCTGGTCGTGTGTCGCCTACACCGCGCTGCTGTGTTTCAGCCTGTTCAAGTCGGGCGGCGTGGCAAAGAGTATTCTGAACGCCCATTAAAGCGGGCCGCCACTATGAACGAATAACAGGAGGTGAATGGATTGGCCCATGTAAATATCACAAAGGACTTAACCGAGGTCAAAAGCAAGGTTGTGTTCGGCCTGACCCGCCGCCAGCTTATCTTTTTTGTGCTGGCCGCGCTGGTGGCTGCGCCCACCTACTTTCTGACCCGCGACAGCCTGGGCAACGATATTGCCCTGATTCTGCTGATTGTCACGGCGCTACCGTTTTTCTTCTTTGCACTTTATGAGAAGAACGGCCAGCCGCCGGAAAAGCAACTGAAAAACTATATCCGTGTCCGGTTCCTGACGCGCCATGAGCGCCCCTACCGGACACAGAACCGATTTGCCGCATTGGAACGGCAAGCCTATTTTGACGAGGAGGTGAAGTGGCTTGCTTCAAATACTGAAACTTCCCAGGAGGGAGCCAAAAAAGATGGTCGGGTGGAACGACGAACTGGTGATCCGGCCCGACACGCCCCTGACACCGGCGCAGAAAAAACAACTGGCAAAGGCCATCAAACGGGCAAAGCGCGACGGTAAAATCGCCGCCAGTGCCCAGCAGACCATTCCCTATGAGGAAATGTATCAAAACGGGGTGTGCAGCCTGGGGAACCGCCTTTACAGTAAAAGCGTGGCCTTTGAAGATTGCAGCTATGCCGAGGCTTCCGACGATGACAAGGCTGTGATTTTTGAACTGTATTGCAGGCTGGTCAACTACTTCGGCCCGTCTGTGGCCTTTGAATTGTCCGTAGTCTGCTACTATCCCGATATGGCGGAGTACCGGAAAATCCTGCGGATACCGTCCACCGGCGACGGATTTGACACGATTCGCAAGGAATACAGCGATATGCTGCTCTCCAAGGCGGGCCTGTGTAAAACAGAACGTCGTTTGTGCCTGACCTTTACTGTGGAAGCAGACGATGTTCGTCAGGCGGCTTCCCGGCTGGAACAGATTGAAGCGGACGTACTTGTCCGGTTCAAAGGGATTGGAACCGAGGCTCACGGCATGGACGGTTATGAACGGCTTTTGCTGCTCCACCAGTGCCTGCATTTAGATGAACCGCAAAAATTCCGTTTTAATTGGGATTCCCTGACGGGCACCGGCCTGTCCAGCAAAGACTATATCGCGCCCAGCTCCTTTCAGTTTAAGGAGGGGCGGTACTTCCGCGTCGGCCCGTCAGTCGGCGCGGTTTCCTTTTTGCAGATCCGGGCCACCAAGATTTACGATACCCTGCTCAATGCGCTGCTGAATATCGAAAGCAGCCAGATTGTCAGCATTCACGCCAAAGCACTCGACCAGGGGGCCGCGCTGAAAGCGGTCAAGCGGAAACTGAGCGATTTGGACAAGGCAAAGATTGACGAACAAAAGCGGGCGGTGCGCTCCGGTTTCGATATGGATATTCTGCCGCCCGATCTGGTGACGTTCGGCAAGGAAGCGGAAAAGCTGCTGGAGGATTTGCAGAACCATGATGAAAAGATGTTCATGGTCACAATCCTTTTGGTGCATACCGCCCCCACGAAACAGAAGCTGGAAAACATCATCTATTCGGTGAATGGTATCGCCAACGCCAACAACTGTGACCTGATCCGGCTGGACTATCAGCAGGAACAGGGCTATTTGTCCGCGCTCCCTCTGGGTGTCAATCAGGTGGAAATTCAACGGGGGCTTACCACAAGCGGAACGGCAATCTTCCTGCCGTTCCGTTCCTGTGAGGTATTCCAGCCAGGCGGATTGTACTATGGTGTGAACGCGCAGACGAAACACCTGATTCTGGCTGACCGAAAAACGCTGAAATGCCCCAACGGGATAGTGCTTGGCACTCCGGGTAGTGGCAAGTCCTTTTTCGCAAAAAAGGAAATCGCAAACTCCTTTTTTGCCACGCCCGACCACATTCTGATTCTGGACGTGGAAAACGAATACACCGCTCTGGTGGAGCAGCTTCAGGGCCAGGTACTCTACCTGGCACCGGACAGCCAAAGCTATCTGAATCCGATGGATTTAGACTTATCCACCGATGTAGGGGAATCGCCTATGCTCATGCAGGCCGATTTCCTGCTTTCTCAATGTGAGTTGATGATGGCTTCCTACGGGAACCCGCTTATGCCGATTGAAAAATCGTTGATTGACCGCTGTATCAGTCTGGTGTATCGGGATTATCTGAAACGCCCCACCCCGGAGAATATGCCGATTTTAGGCGACCTGTATCAATGCCTGCGGGCACAGGATAACCACACGGCGGACGATCTGGCTACGGCGATGGAAATTTACGTCACTGGCAGTCTGTCGTATCTGAACCATAGAACCAACGTGGACTTAAATAACCGGCTTGTCTGCTACAACACCAGCAAGATGGGCCAGGGCTTAAAAAAGCTGGTCATGGCAAATGTGCAGAAGCACATCTGGCAGCGCACCACAATTAACCGTTACGCCGGTGTCACCACCCGTATTTTCCTGGACGAATTTCACATGCTCCTGAAAGAGCCGCAGACTGCGGCCTATACAGCCGAGATTTATAAGCGATTCAGGAAATGGAACGGCATTCCCACATCGCTGACCCAGAATGTCAAAGACCTTTTAGCCAGCCCGGAAATTGAAAATATCCTGGAAAACAGCGATTTCATTCTCATGCTCAACCAGGGTGCCAGTGACCGGGGCATTTTAGCCCAGCGGTTAGGGATTTCACCCCAGGAACTGACCCATGTAACCAACAGCGGTGAGGGTGAGGGCCTGCTATTCTTCGGGGATAAGATCATTCCCTTTGTGGATAAATTCCCGCGTGATACACAGCTATACCGCGTTATGACTACCAAGCCCTCCGATCTGGCGGCATAAGGGGCCGCTGATACACAGGGCAGGAAAGGAGATTATTTGTGAACGAAACTTTACAGGTTCCCATCGGAGAACAGGAACATCTTAAAGAATTTTTCAAGCTGTTATCTCAAAACGGCCAGCAACAGGAAGCCTCTGAGTTTTCTTCCCTGGTTACGCAACTGAACCAGATGGAAAAACAGTACACGGCTGTTTTGTCCGAACTGAAAGCAGTCCGGGAGCAGCTTGAGAGCATACAGGATAACGGAATCAAAGCCACGGTGACAAAAAGCGTATCATCGGCACAGCAAAAGGTAGAGCAGGCAAAAGACCAGTTAGGCCATATCAGAACAAGTCTGTCTGATATGGTGAAGCAAACCCTGGCGGCGGTGAAGCAGCACGGCATTTCTGCCCTGAACAAAGCAGCCGACTTTATGGGGATAAAGGCCGCCCTGAACGATATGAGGGATAATCTGAACGCCTCTATCTCCGATACGCAGAAAAGCATAGATCGTATCAACGCTGTGGGGAGTGAACTTCACGCGCTCAATGAGCACGGCAAAAATTTAGGGCGTGCTCTGATTGGCAAGGAAGCCGCCGAACTGACACAGCGGAATGAGGATAAAGGCGTTCTGGCCGCGATTGCAAAACCGTTAAAGAAGTCAAAGGCTATGCTGGAGGGCATGGAAAAAGGCGTGACCCGTGCGTTGCAGAGTATTGACCGTCTGGAAAAGGCTGCGGCCAGGGGGAAAGAAGAAAAGCCCTCTGTCCGTGAGGGCCTGAAAGCGGCGAAGCAACAGGAAAGCAAGGAGAAGCCGCCGACCCCGTCCAAAAAGCATGAAGTGAGTTTGTGATACCAAAATCTGTGAAAGGAGTAAGCCTTAGTATGGTCAATAAATCCTATGAAACGAAAGCGTAATATCTATGACGCGGACGACGCGGCCAGAAGTAAGCGGCTGCGCTTTTCCGCAGAGGAACGGGCCGCCCATGCAGAGAAAAAGGCGGAAGTCCTGGGCCAGAAATTAGAGAAAGCCAAGGCAGAAGTACCCAAGCAGTACCGCCCACGGATAAAGCGGGAATTTGATTCTGCGACTGGCAAAGTCCGCCCTACTCTGCATTTTGAGGAGGAGGTACGGCCACGGGGGAAGAAAAATCCGGCGGCCAAAGGCGCGCTCAAAGCTGGCCGCACCGCTGATCTGGCGGTACACAACAAAATCCGGCAGGTGGAGCATGAAAATGTGGGAACCGAAGCCGCCCACAAAACAGAGTTTGCAGCAGAAAATATAGCGGCTGGTGCGGTCAAAAGCGGCTACCGTTATGCGAAAGACACCCCCTACCGCAAGGTGGATAAGCTGGAGGTCAAGAGTGCCAAAGCCACCGTAAACGCCAATTACCGGGCGGCTGTGCGGGATAACCCGGAACTGCAAAAGCACTCCCTGTCCACGATGTACCAAAAGCGGCGGGTAAAGCGGGAATATGCCAAAGCCTACCGGGAAGCCCATAAAAACGGCAGACGCGGCGCGGCTGCGGTGAAAAAAGCCAAGGAAGCCGTGGGGAACATCGGCCATGCTGCTGTCACGGTCATTAAAAGCAACAAAGGGGTGCTGCTGCTTGTGGGCGGTATCGCGCTGCTGCTTATCATGGTGTTTTCTTCCCTGTCCTCCTGTTCCGTGACAATGGAGGGAGCGATGGGGGCCGTGTTAGGCACTTCCTATACTTCCGAAGATCCTGACATCTTGCAGGTGAACAATGGCTATACCGACCTGGAGAAGCAGTTGGAGCGCCGTATGGCGAACATTGAAAGTGAATTTCCCGGCTATGACGAGTATCAGTATGACGTAGACACCATCGGCCATGACCCCAATGAATTGATTTCGTATCTGACTGCTAAATTCAATGCGTTCACCCCGGCCCAGGTTCAGACGGAGTTACAGGCCCTGTTCGACCAGCAATATATCCTGACTACCCGTGAGGAGGTGCAGATACGCTACCGCACCGTGACCTGGACAGATGAAGATGGCGACGAACATGAGGAGGAAGAAGCCTACGAATATTACATTCTTCATGTGACCCTGCGCAACCGTTCCCTGGGCACGATCCTTTCAGAACGGCTGACAGAGGACGAAAAACAGCGATATGCGGCCCTGCTCCAACTCAAAGGCAATAAGCCCTACCTGTTCGGAGATGACATTTATGCCAATCCCTCCGAGGGTGAGCATTATCAGGTGCCGGGGGAAGTCCTGTCCGACCCGTCCTTTGCCGCGCTGATAACCGAAGCGGAAAAATACCTGGGGTATCCGTATGTCTGGGGCGGCTCCTCCCCGTCAACCTCTTTTGATTGCAGCGGTTTTGTCTGCTATGTTTACACCCATTCCGGTGTTCACAACCTGCCCCGGACTACGGCCACCGGCATTTACAACCAGTGCGCGATTGTATCACGTTCGGAAGCAAAGCCCGGCGACCTGATTTTCTTCACGAAAACCTATAACAGCGACGGGCCGGTGTCGCACGTCGGTATTGTGCGTCCAGAGGGACGAAAGTTAGAAGTAGATTAAAGAAAGGGGGACAGAAAAAAGGCACTACTCCGTAAGATAACACGGGAAACCACCTGCCTAACCGAAAGGCGAAAACTGTACGGGAAAATAGCACGGCAGGAAAGCAGAAAGTTGTTCAAAGACAATAGAGCACGACTGAACTGCAAGGTTAAGTGAATATGAGGATAAAACTAGATTTGTTGAATGTGAGTTCCAAACCTCTGTTACGTGTGGACACAGGAAACTTGTCTGAAACCTGTGGTATGAGTAACGCTGAAAATAAATGCCTTTCAGTGGGTTATCAATTAACTCATACGGTACGCTGGAGAACCAGTAGTAACGGAACGAAAGCATATCCGACAATTCACACTAGCCTACTACTTTCGTCAACTGGAGATTACCTAAACCAGAATGCCAACAATGGCTATGCGTAATGCTCTTGCAGTGATAAATCACAAGGCTATGCTAAGTGAGATGACGCTGAAAATCTGGCAAGGTAACGGAGCTTTCATAGTAGTCTGAGAACCCTGAAAAGACAGGGAAAGCCGTAAAATCGGATACGGGAAAACCGTTCACATGGCGAAGGAAAGCAGTCTTAGCGAATTAAAATTAGAAATTGATTAGGGAGGAAAACCTCAAATGAAACCAACAATGGAGATTTTAACCAAATTACAGGAAAATTCAAAAAAGAACCATGATGAAGTATTTACAAGGCTCTATCGGTATTTACTCCGTCCAGATATATACTATGTTGCATACCAACACCTCTACTCCAACAAAGGAGCAGGAACAAAGGGTGTAACAGACGACACAGCGGACGGTTTTAGCGAAATATATATTGAAAATATCATTGATGCCTTAAAAAATGAAATGTATCAACCAAAACCAGTAAGACGTACATACATCAAAAAATCAAATGGCAAAATGCGTCCCTTAGGACTGCCTGTCTTTACTGATAAGCTGATACAGGAAGCAATACGCATGATATTAGAAGCAATCTATGAGCCTATTTTTTCAGACTACTCTCACGGTTTCCGACCAGCAAGAAGTTGTCATACTGCTCTTGCTCAAATAAAAAAAGAATTTACAGGAGCACGCTGGTTTATAGAGGGCGACATAAAAGGGTGTTTTGATAACATCAATCATGCGGTACTTGTGGAAATTATCAATCAGAAAATTAAAGACGCACGTTTTCTGAAACTCATTCGTTCATTCTTAAAGGCAGGTTATATGGAAGATTGGAAATACCACGAAACATATAGCGGTTGCCCTCAAGGTGGTATCATTTCGCCTATTCTTGCGAATATCTACCTTAATGAATTAGACCGTCACGTAATGAAAATAAAGAAAGAGTTTGATGTGGCAACAAAGGCACGTTATACACCAGAATATACAAAACTGGTAGGACTACGCCAAAGATTACACAACAAAATTAAAAATAGCAACGGTATAGAAAGAGAAAAGCTGATTGAAGAATATAAAACTGCAACGGCTCAAATGCTCAAACTACCAGCGAAACAATGTGACGACAAGAAAATAAAATATGTGCGTTACGCTGATGATTTCCTAATAGCTGTGAATGGCAATCGACAGGATTGTGAGAAGATTAAGCAAGAACTTACAGAATTTATAAGTACCACATTAAAAATGGAACTTAGTCAAGAAAAAACTCTGATTACACACAGTAATACTCCTGCTCGTTTTCTTGGATATGATGTCAGAGTACGCCGTGACCAGCAGATTAAACCAAAAGGAAAATTCAAAACCCGTTCTATGAATAACAAGGTGGAATTGAGTATTCCATTCAAAGACAAGATAGAGAAATTTTTATTTTCAAATGGAATTGTAAAGCAGAGGTCAGACAATGGGAAATTAGAACCTATACACCGACCACAACTGCTTAATAGGACAGATTTGGAAATAGTGACTATTTATAATGCAGAATTAAGAGGTATCTGTAATTATTATGGATTGGCAAGCAATTTTAACAAGCTAATCTATTTCAATTATCTTATGGAATATAGTTGTTTGAAAACACTTGCAGGAAAGCACCGTTCTAAAGTTTCTAAAATTAGAGCTATGTATAAAGACGGTACAGGCAAATGGGCTATTCCTTATGAAACTAAAACAGGAATAAAGAAAATGTATTTTGCGAATTATGCTGACTGCAAAGGAAAGAAGTTTACTGATATTGTTCCACAAACAGCTAAAAATTATTCCCATGACGTAACAACATTAGAAAGCCGATTAAAGGCGAAGATATGTGAAGTATGTGGGTGTACGGAAAATGACAGATACGAAATTCATCATGTAAACAAGGTTAAAAACCTTAAAGGGAAATCAGAATGGGAAAAGATAATGATAGCCAAAAGACGGAAAACAATCGTGGTATGCCACAAGTGTCACATGGCTATACATCATGGCGAAAAGAAATAACCTGTAACGGAGCAAAGATGGAGAGCCGTGTGCATTGAGAAATGCAAGCACGGTTCGGGGAGAGGACTGCACAAACCTACCTTAGAAATAAGGAAAGGCGGTGCTTTCCTACTCTACTATGTGGGCGACGGAATGATGATTCACTGTGGTTCCCCAATCCAATACGCCAACATCAATTCCTCCTACTGGCAGGAACATTTCTATGCGTTTGGGCGGCTTTAACCGCCCGGAAAGGAGTTTTACATGAACGGAAAAATTCAGAAAGTTGAAGCCGAGATTGAAAAAGTCAAGGCTAAAATCACAGCCCAGCAAGCGCGGCTGCGTGAGTTGGAGCAGCAGAAAACCGAACTGGAAAATACGGAAATCGTCGGCATGGTTCGTGGGCTGGACGTTTCCCCCGAAGAACTGGCGACGCTCATTCAGGCGATCCGCAGCGGCAAGGCTGGCGGTTCGCCTGTTGCTTTATCCGCAGAAAAGGAGGATTTGGAAGATGAAGAATAAGCTGCGCTCCCTTACCGCACTGCTGGCCGTGGTGCTGTGCGTCAGTGTATTTTCTATCCCGGCCTATGCACAGAGTAGCGAACCGCAGACCGAACAGGCGGCAGAAGAAACCGCAGAGCCGGAACAGGCCACCCCGAACCCGTTTACCCCCAAGGGCACCGGAACCGTGCTGGATAATGCCACCAGTGAGGACGAAAAAGAGTTTTATACCATTGTGACCCCGGACGAAAACGTATTTTATCTGGTGATTGATAAACAGCGCGACGCGGATAACGTGTATTTTCTCAATGCTGTCACAGAATCCGATTTGATGGCCCTGGCGGAAAAAGACGGGGATACCACCACCGCACAGCCGGTGGAGCCGGAACCGCAACCTACGGTCACACCCCAGCCGGAGGAACCTGTGACAGAGGAACCAAAGGAACCGGAACAGCCGCAGACCCAGGGAACCAGCCCCCTTATGATGGTTCTGATTGGTGTGGCGGTGCTGGCCGTGGGCGGCCTGGGCTACTACTTCAAGATTTATAAACCAAAGCATGAACTGGACGACGCTGCCGATCTTGATGAATTTGAGTTTGAGGGGCCGCAGGAAGAAACCGTCCGGGAGGAAGATTTGGAATCCACCGAATTAACCGCCGAGGAGGAAGCCGAACAGCGCCGGCTTTATGAGGAGGAACAGGACGAACCGGAGGAAATGGACGATGGCCCTGTTCAGTAACAGGCCGGGGCTGGAACGCATGATGAAGCAGAAACCTGATGGGCGGCGGGAGCCGGAGCCACCGGCTCTCCCGTCCGACCACCCCTGCTATGGCTGTGCCTATGGCATGGGGCGGCGCTGTATTGGTGTCTGCTACAAAGAATTGCTGGCCGAAAGGAGGAAACACGCATGAAATTAGTCATTGCGGAAAAGCCCAGTGTGGCGCAGAGTTTGGCGGCTGTGCTGGGTGCCAATCAGAAAAAACAGGGATATTTGGAGGGCGGCGGCTGGCTGGTAAGCTGGTGTGTCGGGCATTTGGTGGGGCTGGCCCCCGCCGACGCATACGACCCCAAGTATTCCAACTGGACATATGAAGATCTGCCCATCGTGCCGACACAGTGGCAGTTTACCGTGGACCCTGGGAAAAAGGATCAGTTTCAGGTGCTGGCCGACCTGATGAACCGGGCCGATGTGGACGGTTTGGTATGCGCCACCGACGCAGGCCGTGAGGGGGAACTCATTTTCCGTCTGGTGTATCAACAGGCCGGGTGTAAGAAACCGATGGAACGGCTGTGGATTTCGTCGATGGAGGAGGAAGCAATCCGGGCGGGCTTTTTGGCCCTGCGCCCCGGTGCAGACTATGACCGGCTGTTTGAAGCGGCCCTGTGCCGCGCCAAGGCTGACTGGCTTGTGGGGATCACCGGCACACGGTTGTTTTCCACCCTGTATCACCGCACTTTGAGCGTGGGGCGTGTGATGACCCCGACCCTGGCCCTTGTGGTGGAACGGGAAAATGCCATTGAGGGATTCAAAAAAGAAAAATTCTATGTAGTGGAACTGGACTGCGGCTTTCCCGCAGCCAGTGACCGGCTTCAGGAGCGCAAAGCGGCGGATAAGCTGCAAGCGGCCTGCACAGGGCAAACGGCTGCTGTCCGCAGCGTGGAGAAAAAACAGAAATCCACCCAGCCGCCCAAGCTGTACGACCTGACTTCCCTCCAGCGTGACGGGAACCGGCTGATGGGCTACACGGCCCAGCAGGTTTTAGACTATGCCCAGGCGTTGTACGAAAAGAAGTTGTTGACCTATCCCCGTACAGATTCCAATTATCTGACCGAAGATACGGCGGCCACCGTGCCGGGGCTGGTGGAAGTGGCTGTTCAAAGCCTGCCCTTTTCTGTAGAGGTGGGGCCGCCTGATGTGGCCCGCGTAGTAGATGGTTCCAAGGTCAGTGACCATCATGCCCTCCTGCCCACCATGCAGGTACGAAGTGATACCCTGGCCGCCCTGCCCGCCGGGGAACGGAATGTCCTGACCCTGGTTATAGTGCGGCTGCTGTGTGCTGTAGGAGAAAAACAGGTTTATGAGGATACGGCGGCGGCACTGGAATGTGGCGGCGTGTCCTTTTCGGCCAGGGGCCGTGTGGTGACGGTTCCCGGCTGGAAAGCCATAGAGCAGATGTTTCTTTCCACGCTGAAGCAGAAAACGGAGAAAGAAGAACCGGAGGCCCGCGCCCTGCCGCCGCTTGCCGAGGGCCAGACGTTTTCCGGGTGTAAAGCTGCGGTGCGTGAGGGGGCCACAAGCCCACCCAAGCATTTCACGGAAGATCTGCTGCTGTCCGCGATGGAACATGCCAGCGCGGAGGAATTTGCAGAGATTGAGGGTGTGGAGCGTACCGGCCTGGGAACCCCGGCCACCCGCGCCGGAGTGCTGGAAAAGCTGGTGCGCGGCGGTTTTCTGGAACGCAAGGGCCGCCAGCTTCTTCCTACGAAAAAGGGGCATAACCTGATTGTCGTGCTGCCGGACAGTATCAAGTCGGCCAAGCTGACAGCACAGTGGGAAGCCGCCCTAAAAGATGTGGAGCACGGCCAGCAGGCCGCCGCTGACTTCCTGACCAGGATTGAACGCATGGTTGCCGATCTGGTGGAGGGCTATCGGGCTGTCCAGGCGGATACGGCCCTGTTCGACCTGCGGGAAAGCATTGGGAAATGCCCCCGCTGCGGAAAAGATGTGGTGGAAAGCAAGCTGAGTTTCCAATGCTCTGATCGTTCCTGCGGCTTTACCATGTGGAAGAATGACCGCTTTTTTACAAACAAGCATAAAGAACTGACAAAATCCATAGCCGCCGCCCTGCTGAAAAAAGGGCGCGTCAAAATGAGTGGCCTGTTCAGTGAAAAGAAAGGGACCACCTACGACGCGGTGGTGGTGCTGGACGATACCGGGAAATATGTGAACTACAAGCTGGAATTTGAGCCGAGGAAAGCAGGTGAAAAGAAATGAATGAGGAACAGAAAAAATGGGATGTGGTGCCCTTTGACACCTTTGAACAATACCTGGGGCCGCGCTACGAAAATGTTCCCGGCGTGGAGTACATTTTGGAAAATGGAACGCTTCTCTATTTCATGGAGGAAGCCCCCGGCGTATATGAATCCGCCGATCATACTGTGACCGGCGCGACGGATAAGCCCAAGCTGTATGTACCCGTTTACGATGGCGACGAATTGCAGCCCTCCTCTTTTGCGGAGGTCGGTGCCCGTGAGCAGTTTGCGGCTATCACGGATTTCACAGTTACAATGGGCCTGCCCGGTGTGAATCAGCGGCAGGAACCGGGCTTTGTGTTGGACAATGGCCTTGTACTGCTGGAAAGTGAACGTGACAGCCAGGGCAACTATAAGGCCGGTGCCGGTATGGACGGAATGTTTCTTCAAACTGGGCGGGTGTTCGCGCCGATCCGCTACGATGGCGGGGAGATCATCGCCTTTGTGGAGCAGCCCCCGGCGCGGGAACGTGAGCAGGAACAGGCAAAGGCCCCGGAACCGGAAAAGCCTGCCCGTGTCAATCAGGGCTATACCATTCTGGAAAGCGTGGACGCTGGCGGCGTGGAGTTTGTTTTGGGGGAGAATCCAAAGGCCGTACAGCCTTTTGTCACCTGGCGGCGCGTGGACGGCGGCGGCCCCACGGATTTCACCTGGGGCCACTACTATAACGATTATCAATCGGCAAAGCGTGATTTGATGGGCCGCGCCCAGGAGCAGCTAAATGACCAGAATGAGGGGAAGCCGCCCTCTCTGCGGGCAAAGCTGCGAATGGCACAGGAGAATAAATCCCTGCCCGGCCCCCATCGGCCCGCCCCGGAGAAAGAGAGGTAACGCCCATGACGTTGACGAAAGTGGAACAGGAAACGATTGTTTTATTCAATGAAGCGGAGGCCACGGCCAGCGTCTATACCCACAATGCCGCCTTGCAACGGATATTGCTGGAACTGTGTCAATCCCACCCGGCCCAGGCCAGCCGGACGGAGGACAACCGGCATGGCGGCCTGACCTTTGAGATACCGAAGAAGTGGGTGAAAATCGCACCGCCGCGGGCGCTCTCCGAAGCACAGAAAAAGGTTCTGGAGGATATGAACCGCAGGAACCAGGAACGCAGAAAGTAAGAACAGGCGGTATCTCTTTCCAGATACCGCCTGCTACTTCTCCGCATTTTTCAGTTGCTTAATAAACTCAATCATGGCCCGAATATCCTGCTCCGACATCGTGTGAATGTAGCCGATGGCTTCCTGCTCAATCAAGGAAGTTTCGTGTTCCTCGTTGAAAAATTCCATCGGTGTTGTACCCAGGTATTCACAGATATAAAGAAATTCGCTCATAGATGGGAGCGCCCTGCCGGACGTGATACTGCGGATATAGCTGGTACTGTGACCTAAATCCAGGCTCATTTTTCGTTCAGAAACCTGCTTTTGCTGCCGCAGCTTGGTAAGCCGGTTGCGTATAAATTGTTCGTCCATCATCATTCCTCCTGTTGGTAATTTTAATTCACGCAAAAGGCAAAACCGAGCGATTGTATCGCCAATTTTGTTGAATTAAGCGATACAATCGCTTATAATGTCATTGAATAAGCGAATATAGTTTTTACCCAGGAGGAAATTTTATGAGCATGAGGAGAATTTACCGGAAAGTAGCAAAAGAATACGGCGTCACCCCAAAGGAAGTACGGCAGGAAATACAGCATTGCATTACAGCCGCCTATACCGACCCACTGAACCAAAATGAGATAACAAAAGCCTACCAGAAGCGGGTGCCGTGCAAAGGCAGCATACCCACACCGGAAGAATTCCTCCGGTATATGGCCGACAATGTAACACAGGAAGATTCATAAGAAAATGAGTAAACAACACTCGGAATTTGCTGACAGCAGGTTCCGAGTGTTGTTGTTTGAAAGGAGGTTCCTATGGCTGAGAAATGGCAAACCATTTCGGAACTGGCGGAAACGACCAGCAGGCAGGTCACACAGTCGCCGGAACAGTGGCGGCGATTCCTGACAACGGCGGGCCGCTTCTATAAAGCCTATGATTTTGACGATCAACTTTTGATTTATGCGCAGAAGCCGGACGCAACGGCCTGTGCGGATATGCCTACTTGGAACAACAAAATGCGCCGCTGGGTCAACGGCGGCAGTACGGCCATTGCCCTGGTCCGTAAAGGATACGGCGGCAAGCCCTATCTTGACTATGTGCATGATGTGGCGGACACCCACCCTGTCCGCGGAGGGAAAGACCCGTGGCTGTGGAGCATGGACGATGATTCCCGTATGCCGGTTATGGAACGGCTGCGGGAAGTTTTTGGTGCCGAGGGTGGAAATGACCTGGGTGATCTGCTCATGGACGCGGCGGCCAAGTCCGTGGAGGATACCTATGGCGATTACCTGACGGATTTGATATATGAGAAAGAGGACAGCTTTTTAGAAGAACTGGACGATCTCAACATCGAGGTCACATTCCGCGATACCCTGCGGGCCAGCGTTCAATATGCTGTCCTGACCCGGTGCGGCCTGGACGCTTCCCGCTATCTGGACGAGGAAGATTTACGCGGCATTACGAATTTCAACACCATCGCCACCTTAGCCTGCCTGGGTACGGCCACGGCCCAGGTGAACCGCACAATCCTGCTGGAGATTGGCGACACGATTCGGAACATAGAACGGGAAAAGGTCAAAAAACCTCTTGCAAAACAGGAAGCGGTGGCTTATAATGATGGCAGGAACTTTAACACATTAAAGCGCGAAAGGGGCGATAAAGATGGCATTGACATACAGCAAACAGAACGGCTATCTGGTGCCGAACCTGAAAATGGACGAAACGGACGGGAAAGCGCAGACCCTGGGCCGGTTCGGGAGAGCCAGAGAGAAATATCTGATGGAACACAGGAAAGGGCTGTACAGTACGATGGTGCTCAACGGCAAACTATGGAAGCACCTGACGGAGATCGACAAGGCGGCGCAGGCACAGGTGGACGCGCTGATGGCGGAGATGGCAAGGAGCCAGGGCGTGAACGAAGCCCTGAAAGCGGCCAATCAAATGGATTGGGTGCAGAAAATGAACAACATCAGGCTGGCGGCGGAGGAAGTCGTGCTGAACGACCTGATTTACAGCTAAAGAAGCAGGAAGAAACGGCGGGTGTAAAACCTGCCGTTTCTTCTTCTGCGGAACTGGAGGAACCATTCTCCACCCAGCCAGCCTACCGGCAAATGACATTGTTTGATCTGCCGGAGGTACAAATTGAAAAAATTGCCCAAAAAGAAGCGGAGGCTGCGGCCCCCGCTTCTTCCCGTTCCAGGCAAAAAAAGAAAGAGCAGCCCCAGGGGAACCCTCTGGAAGCGGCCCGCCGGAACCTGTTTGCTGAAAGCGGCAAAGAGGATAACCAGCTTTCTCTTGACCTTGCCGCTATGACAGGCCGCGAATCGGCTTCCGGCCCGGATATCCAGGAAGCGGAGCCGGTGCCGCCCCGTACCCTCAAAGAGATTTACGCAGAATATCAGCCGGTGGTGCTCTCCCGTGTCCTGAATGATGAAGCCTACCAAAATGCACTGAAAAACAGCGATCCGGAAAATATTCGCATAGAGGGTGACGCTGCTGTAAAACGGGCGGTGCTGGCGGTTAATGAACCGGAACTGCTGCGGCTTTACTATGACTTCCCGGAATTTCATACCCGGCTCCACAAGGAAGTGCTGGAAAAGGCGGGGGCGGCTCTGACTGTATCCCAGCCGGAAGCAGCCGGGGGCGGACCGTTAGAAGCCCAAAAGGAGGGTGCCCAGGGAAAGTTACCACCCCAGGCGGTTCCGGTTGTTGAAAGTGCCGGCGCGGGCGGCTCTGATAGCCTTAAACCGTCCGCAAATGTCAGTGCCGTTCCTGCTCGTGACCCGCTGGCCCCGGCTTATCAGGTGGGCGATTCCGTTTATCTGGAAGATACTCTGTTTCAAGTCACCGGCTTAAAACCGGACTATGTGGAATTGCTTGATCCGGCCCTGGCCTATCCTATTTTTCGCTCGGAACGGATTGAAAACTTTGAACGGCTGCTGCGCCAGGATTCGCGGAATGGAGCCATTACGGAATTTCTGGCACCGGCTGTAAACAGCATTGACGCGGATCTCCGGGAAGTCCTGACCGGCGATGGCGGACTGTTGGAACAACGGGATAAGGAACTGCTTGCAGAGTGCTTCCGGGCGGGCGATGGCAACACCCGCATAGCCCAGCGGCTTTCCGATACCTATGCCGGAACCGCCGAAACGATGGAACTTGTGACCGGGGAAACAGCGGACTATTTTGCCAGCACCACCAGCCTGGAAATCAACATTTTTGATAAATACGATACCAAACGCACTTATTCCTGGGCAGACCTCGCGCCGGTTCTGCGTTCCCTTTATCAAGCGGAGCAGAACGGATTTTTCCATGAGCCGGTCATACAGGAGCCGGTGACGTTACAGGGGCCGCCCTCCTATCAGGTGGGCGATTCGGTTCATCTTCCTCTCCCTGGCCGGAATATTGCTGGCACTATCGGCTATGTGGGAGAACTCGATGTACGGATAGATACCGGCCCCTATTCCTGGAGCCATGAAACCATCAGCCGCCCGCAGTTTGAAGAAGCCCTGCGGCATGATGAACGAAATGCCGCCCTGTTCCCGCACGTTCCCGACCTAACCGGCCAATCCATTACCCGAAAGGGAGATTCCCTGACCATCGGCAACGGCCCCGCCACCCATGAGATAGATATTACCGTAACCGATGAAGAATGGCGGCAAATCAAAGAGGCCATTCCCGATCAAGCAGAAATGCAGCCGGAACAGGCACCTGCCGCAGAAAATTTCCATATCACCGATCCTGACCTGGGGGCAGGCGGCCAGAAAACCAAGTTTCAGAATAATGTGGCGGCAATTCGGCTCTTAAAAGACCTGGAATCCCAGGGCCGTTTGGCTGCCCCGGAGGAACAGGAAGTCCTTGCCCGGTATGTGGGCTGGGGCGGACTGCCCCAGGCATTTGACGAAGCCAATGAGAAATGGGCTGCGGAATATGCCGAACTGAAAGAACTGCTGACCCCGGAGGAATATGCGTCGGCCCGTGGCTCTACCCTAAACGCCCATTACACCAGCCCCACGGTCATTCAGAGTATCTATGAAGCGGTGGGCCGTATGGGGATTCAGCCGGAAACTGTTTTAGAACCGGCGATGGGGGTAGGCAACTTCTTCGGGCTGCTGCCGGAAACTATGCAGGGCGCTACTCTGCTGGGGGTGGAACTGGACAGCATTACCGGGCGGCTGGCAGGCCAGCTTTACCCCCAGGCTAAGATTCTGGTAGACGGTTTTGAACATACCAACCTGCCGGATAACTCCATTGATCTGGCGGTGGGCAACGTGCCTTTTGGAAATTATAAGCTGCCCGATCCCCGCTATGACAGCAAAAACCTGTTGATACACGATTACTTTTTTGCGAAAACACTGGATAAAGTGCGGCCGGGCGGCATTGTGGCGTTCATATCCTCCAAGGGAACTCTGGATAAACAGGACAGCACGGTGCGGGAATATCTGGCGCAAAAGGCCGACTTGCTGGGCGCGGTGCGCCTGCCTAACAATGCCTTTGCTAAAAATGCCGGTACGGAAGTCACCAGCGATATTCTGTTCCTCCAAAAGCGTGAAAGCCCGCCGGAACAGCTGCCGGAGTGGGTACATCTGGGCCAGACTGCGGACGGTATCCCCATCAACCGCTATTTTGAACAGCACCCGGAAATGGTGCTGGGTACAATGGCCTGGGATAAAAGCATGTACGGCAATGAGAAAGAAACCACCTGTGAGCCGGTTCCTGGTGCCGCGCTGGAAGAACAGCTTGCGGCTGCGATAGAAAATTTAAGCCAGCCGGATCAGCGTTTGCTTCAGGAAAAAACCGAAGTTACGGTTGATGAACTGTTGGAAAGCCTGGAAGCCCCTGACCCGATGGCGCGGAATTTCAGTTATACGGAAATCGGCGGGAAGCTGTACTTTCTTGAAAACGGCGATAAAACGGCTGTTGATTTGCCCGCTGCCACCGCCCAGCGTATCCGTGGAATGATTGGGCTGCGGGAAATTACCCGTAACCTGATTGATTTGCAGCTTTACGATGGCACCGACGAGGAGATTAAGCAGGCCCAGGCCAAGCTGAATACCGCCTATGACGCTTTTACCGCAAAATTCGGATTGCTGAACAGCACCGGCAACAAACGGGCGTTTGAGCAGGATTCCGCCTACTGCCTGCTTTGCTCCTTAGAAATTCTGGACGAGGACGGGAATTTAGAGCGCAAGGCGGATATGTTCACCAAGCGTACCATCAATCAGCAGGTTTCCATCGACCATGTAGATACCGCCAGTGAAGCCCTGGCCGTTTCCATCGGGGAACGAGCCTGTGTTGACCTGGGCTTTATGTCTACACTGCTGGGCAGGCCGGGCGATGTGGAACCTATCATCGAGGACTTAAAGGGTGTTATTTTCAAAAACCCCGAAGCCGGTTCCAATCCCTATGCCGGTTGGGAAACGGCTGATGAATACCTGTCAGGCAACGTCCGCAAAAAGCTGGCCGCTGCGCGGGTGGCTGCGGAGCGTGACCCGGCCTTTGCTGATAACGTGGCTGCGCTGGAACAGGCCCAGCCAAAAGACCTGTCCGCCGCTGAAATTGATGTGCGGATCGGCGTTACCTGGATAGATACCAGGTATTACACACAGTTTGTCCATGAACTGCTGAAAACTCCCGGCTACCTGCATGAGCAGGTACAGGCCCGGTATTCCCCGGCCACCGGAGAATGGAATGTCAGCGGGAAATCACGGGACAGCGTGAATAACTCCCTGGCCTATGTGACCTATGGCACCAAGCGGCGCAACGCCTACGCGATTATTGAGGACAGCTTAAATCTGCGGGATACCCGGATTTACGATACAATCCACGACCCGGACGGTTCTGATAAACGGGTGCTGAATGTCAAGGAAACCATGCTGGCCCAGCAAAAGCAGGAACAGATACGGGAGGCGTTCAAAAGCTGGATATGGAAAGACCCGGAGCGTCGGGCCGATCTGTGCAGGAAGTATAACGAACTCTACAACGCAATCCGGCCCCGTTCCTACAATGGCGACCATATCCGCTTTTCCGGTATGAACCCGGAAATCTCCCTGCGGCCCCATCAGCGTAATGCCGTGGCCCGTATGCTCTACGGCGGGAACAGCCTGCTGGCCCACTGTGTCGGTGCTGGCAAAACCTTTGAGATTGTAGCTGCGGCCATAGAATCCAAGCGTCTGGGGCTGACGAAAAAAAGCCTTGTAGTGGTGCCGAACCACCTGACCGAACAATGGGGCGCGGACTTCCTGCGGCTCTACCCTGGGGCCAACGTCCTGGTGGCCACCAAAAAAGACTTTGAACCGGCCAACCGGAAGAAATTTTGCAGCCGGATTGCTACCGGCGACTATGACGCTGTGGTGATTGGGCACAGCCAGTTTGAGAAAATCCCTCTTTCCCCGGAGCGTCAGAAATCCATTCTTCAGGAACAGATCGACCAGGTAATCGACGGTATTCAGGAGGCCAAGGCACAGGACGGCGAACGCTACACCATTAAGCAGCTGGAGAAATCCCGAAAGAGCCTGGAAGCGCGTATGGCCAAGTTAAACGACCAGAGCCGCAAGGACGATGTAATCACCTTTGAGGAACTCGGCGTAGATAAGCTGTATGTGGACGAAGCCCACGGCTTCAAAAATTTGTTCCTGGCAACGAAAATGCGGAACGTGGCCGGTATCGGCCAGTCCGAAGCGCAGAAGTCCTCCGATATGTTTGCCAAGTGCCGGTATCTGGACGAGATCACCGGCGGGCGCGGTGTCGTCTTTGCAACGGGAACCCCGGTCAGTAATTCAATGGTCGAACTCTATACCATGATGCGCTACCTGCAATATGACATGCTGAAAGAAAGCGGCCTGGAACACTTTGATAGCTGGGCGGCCAACTTTGGCGAAACCATCACCGCGCTGGAGATGGCCCCGGAGGGCACCGGCTTCCGTTCCAAGACCCGGTTTGCTAAGTTTTTCAACCTCCCGGAACTTATGTCCATGTGGCGGGAAGCGGCGGACATTCAAACCGCTGAAATGTTGAAGCTGCCTGTGCCGGAAGCAGATAAAATCACGGTAGTCACCAAGCCAAGCGATTTTCAGCGGGCGATGGTGGAGGATTTGGGCGAACGGGCCGATCTGGTACGCACTCGACAGGTGGAACCCCGCCAGGACAATATGCTGAAAATCACGTCGGACGGAAGAAAGCTGGCCCTGGATCAGCGGCTGGCCGACCCCTCCCTGCCCGATGACCCGGAGAGCAAAATCAATTCCTGTGTCAAAAATGTGCTTCAGGTGTGGCGTGATACAGCGGAAATCAAGGGCACCCAGCTTGTATTCTGCGATTTGTCCACCCCGAAAAACGACGGTTCATTCAATGCCTATGATGATATAAAACAAAAGCTGATGGCCCAGGGCGTACCGCCGGAGGAAATCGCCTATATCCACGACGCGAAAACCGAAACGCAGAAAGCCGAATTGTTTGCCAAAGTACGGAAAGGCCAGGTGCGGGTGCTTTTAGGCTCCACGGCCAAAATGGGCGCGGGAACCAACGTCCAGACCCGGCTTGCCGCCCTGCACCATCTGGATTGTCCGTGGCGGCCAGCGGATGTAGGACGGATTTTGCGGACATTCAAAATAAAAAAGAATGTGGAGGTAACAGACAATGGCAAAATCATTATTTGAGGAACTGGGCGGCAAATACGAAAGGCAAGGGGATTATTTGATACCGTGCTTAACTGTACCCGCCGAAGAAGAACAGGCAATAGGCATCTGGGGGCAACGGCATTTAGATTATCTAAAACAGTACCGTAAAGTTACATACACCAATCTTCTTACAAGCGGCAGGCTAAACGCCTACCTTGCCGACATCAACAGACAGGCACAGGAACGCTTTGAAAGGCTCATAGAGGGTATGAAACAGGCACAGGGCATAACGGAACAGCTAAAGGCAGAAAACGCCTTAGAATGGACAGGATGCCTCAATAACATAAGGGCTTGTGCGAGGGAGATTGTGGAAAAGGAAATTATTTTTGCATAAACAGATGATTAGTGGCAGGGGGAAATCCTGCCGCTTTTTCTGCTTTAGTTTGTCAGCTTGACAAATAAAGGGTTAAGGAATATAATTAGATTCAGTATTATACAAGGAGTTAATAAATATGCGGCAAGGTATTCTTAAATAAACTGTCAATTTGATAGTGGGAACAAAAAGTAGCAGTCTCGTTTCACTTTTAATATGGGGCTTAGTTTTTTGTACCCAGTTTAAGAATACTTTTATCATGTAATTTTATATGCCCGAAAACATATAAGTGTTTTGGGGCTATTGGAGTTATTTACCCAGTGATAGGAGTATTTATCACTGGGTATTTTTATGCCCTTTTTTGGGTGTTGATAGGAGGAAAATCACATGAAAATAATTAACTTAGGCATTCTGGCTCACGTTGACGCAGGAAAGACAACATTAACGGAAAGTTTATTGTATACCAGTGGTGCAATTGCAGAACTAGGGAGCGTAGATGAAGGCACAACAAGGACAGATACAATGAATTTGGAGCGTCAAAGGGGAATCACTATCCAGACAGCAGTGACATCTTTTCAGTGGGAGGATGTAAAAGTCAACATTATAGATACGCCAGGCCATATGGATTTTTTGGCGGAAGTATACCGTTCTTTATCCGTATTAGACGGAGCAGTATTATTAGTTTCTGCAAAGGATGGCATACAGGCACAGACCCGTATACTGTTTCATGCACTACAGACAATGAAGATTCCGACAATTTTTTTCATCAATAAAATTGACCAAGAGGGGATTGATTTGCCAATGGTATATCGAGAAATGAAAGCAAAGCTTTCTTCGGAAATTATAGTGAAGCAAAAGGTTGGGCAGCATCCCCATATAAATGTAACGGACAATGACGATATGGAACAGTGGGATGCGGTAATTATGGGAAACGATGAACTATTAGAGAAATATATGTCAGGGAAACCGTTTAAAATGTCAGAACTGGAACAGGAAGAAAACAGGAGATTCCAAAACGGAACGTTATTTCCCGTTTATCACGGAAGCGCTAAAAACAATCTGGGGATTCGGCAGCTTATAGAAGTGATTGCCAGTAAATTTTATTCATCAACGCCTGAAGGTCAATCTGAACTATGCGGGCAGGTTTTTAAGATTGAATATTCAGAGAAAAGGCGGCGTTTTGTTTATGTGCGTATATATAGCGGAACATTGCATTTGAGGGATGTTATTAGAATATCTGAAAAAGAGAAAATAAAAATCACAGAGATGTGTGTTCCGACAAACGGTGAATTATATTCATCCGATACAGCCTGCTCTGGTGATATTGTAATTTTACCAAATGATGTTTTGCAGCTAAACAGTATTTTGGGGAACGGAATACTGTTGCCGCAGAGAAAATTTATTGAAAATCCTCTCCCTATGCTCCAAACAACGATTGCAGTAAAGAAATCTGAACAGCGGGAAATATTGCTTGGGGCACTTACAGAAATTTCAGATGGCGACCCTCTTTTAAAATATTATGTGGATACTACAACGCATGAGATTATACTTTCTTTTTTGGGGAAAGTGCAGATGGAAGTCATTTGTGCCATCCTTGAGGAAAAATATCATGTGGAGGCAGAAATAAAAGAGCCTACTGTTATATATATGGAAAGACCGCTTAGAAAAGCAGAATATACCATCCACATAGAAGTCCCGCCAAATCCTTTCTGGGCTTCTGTCGGGTTGTCCATAGAGCCGCTCCCTATTGGAAGCGGAGTGCAGTATGAAAGCAGAGTTTCACTTGGATATTTAAATCAATCGTTCCAAAATGCGGTTATGGAGGGGGTTCTTTATGGCTGCGAGCAGGGGCTGTATGGATGGAAAGTGACAGACTGTAAAATCTGTTTTGAATATGGATTGTATTATAGTCCTGTAAGTACCCCCGCAGACTTTCGGCTGCTTTCCCCTATCGTATTGGAGCAGGCTTTAAAAAAAGCAGGGACAGAACTATTAGAGCCATATCTCCACTTTGAAATTTATGCACCGCAGGAATATCTCTCACGGGCGTATCATGATGCTCCAAGGTATTGTGCAGATATTGTAAGTACTCAGATAAAGAATGACGAGGTCATTCTGAAAGGAGAAATCCCTGCTAGATGTATTCAAGAATACAGGAACGATTTAACTTATTTCACAAATGGGCAGGGAGTCTGCTTGACAGAGTTAAAAGGATACCAGCCAGCTATTGGTAAATTTATTTGCCAACCCCGCCGCCCGAATAGCCGTATAGATAAGGTTCGGCATATGTTCCACAAGTTAGCTTAACAGCTTGCAAAAGTCATATAAAATGAGATTTGAAAGGATTAGAGACTAATTATGATGAAATGCGAATGGATATTGTGTCCTGTTTGTGGGAACAAAACCCGTAATAAAATTAGGAAGGACACTGTTTTGGAGAATTATCCCCTTTATTGTCCAAAATGCAGACAAGAAAGATTGATTAAAGTTGACAACTTGAAGATAACTGTCATCAAAGAGCCAGACGCTTAAGACGCAGAGCCGATGAAATTGTGGAACAATTCACGAATCATCGGCTCTTTTTGTTTCGTATTTGAAAGAACAAACTCACCAAATAAAAAAAACGATATTCGGGTGGGTTATTTTGTTATACCCTAAATTACCCTCTGAATTTGTTTTTAAATTTGGAGGGATTTTTTTATGTCCTTTTTTCGGGCAGTTATCTATCTGCTCATACGAAGCAAAATTTATCAATACATAGCATATCAGAGAACGGCAGGAAACCAGTTAAAAAAATTTCTGCCTATGCAACGGCACTTCCTGCCTTGAATGTAGAAGTACAATCTCCATACAACAGAATTAATATTTCCCATAACCGTAAAGGTCATAGAGCCTTTGCGGTTTTTCTTTTGTCGATTTTTGTTGGAAAGTGCCATAGGGCTATTAGTGGTGTTAGGTGTCGTTCGCCACCTCTCCATCTGGATTTTGAACATTTCAAAAATTCAGATGGGAGGTACTTACAGTGAAATACGCACCGAGAAAGGTATATATCAAGGAAAGCGGCAGATATGTGGAACTGTCCTATACGGATTTCTGCCGCCGCAGGGAATCCGACCAGACCTATATGGACAAGCTGTTTATCCCCATTCAAGGCTGTCTGCTTGAAGTCGTGAGGGAGCAATACACGGACTTCTACCGAGATAAGGAACGGTGGCGTTATCTGAAAAAATTAGATACGAAGAACAGCCTGCTTTCTCTGGATGGATTTACGGACAGCGAGGGGAAGCCTTTAGACTTTATCGCTGATGAAGCGGCAGACATTGCGGAAACCGTTGTCAATGCGGTTATGGTGGACAGGCTGAAAGCCGCCCTGCCTTTGCTGTCGGATAGTGAACAGGAATTGATACAGGCAATCTTTTTTGACGGACTTTCTGAGCGTGAAGTCGGGGCGAGGTTCGGCATAACCCAGAGCGTTGTGAACAAACGCAAAGCCAGAATCCTAAGAAAACTAAGAAAGATAATAGAAAATTAAAATTTAAGGCGTTCAGCCCCCTTGTTTTTTCCTTTGGGAAAATGAGGGGGTTTTTCTCTGCCCTCTCAATCAATTCTGATTGGAGGAAAAGAAGCATGGCATATAACCACGGACGGGAGGACAGGAAATGGCGTATCTGGAAAGAAGCGGAGGAAAAGCTGCTGCGTGAGTGCGGCGTTGATGAAGCGACCATTGAGCAGATACGCATTGCGGACAGGGCAGACTTCAATTCCAACAGGCGGTTTTACCGATGGACGAATGACATTGCGGAATACCTTGAGGACATGGCAGACAGGGAGCGGCAGACGGAAGTGGGTACGGTTGCGGAGTTACTGGACGAGATTGAGAGCGAAAATCTCTATCAAGTATTAGTCGCGGTGGACGGGCGTACCTTGAAAATCGTCCTGCTGAAAATGCAGGGGTATTCCACAAAGGAGATTGCCCCGCTCGTGCATTTGACGACTGGTGCCATCTATGCGAGGTTAGACCATCTGCGGAAGAAGCTACGAAAATTTTATAGCGTCTAAAACAGCCTGCCGTCCTGCGGGCTACTGGGTGAGGGATGGAAATCCCCTCACTTATTTTTTGCAGGAGGCAAGCGGGATGGCATACAGAGTTAAGGCGTACACGCTTCGGGAGGAATCCACGGAAAGCGGCACAAGGTATTTTATCAGCTTTAAGGACGGGCAGGGCAAATCCCACGAGTTGGAAGTGTCGGAACAGTTCTTTATGGAGTTTCGGCAGATGGAACGCAGGAACAGGAATCTCCTCCAATGGGACGAGCGGCACAGGGAGTTTTCGGAAGTATGGGACGAAACGCTGAACAGGCGGGCGTTGAAGCTGCCTAAGAGCATAGAGGAACAAATGATTGAGGCAGAACGGGCAGAACTGCTCTGTAAGGCGGTTGACGGACTGCCAGAGATACAAAGGCGGCGTTTCCTGCTCTACTACGAGTATGAGTTCAATTTTTACCAAATCGCCGCTATGGAGCATTGCACCGCTTCGGCAATACAGAAATCTGTTGCGATTGCAAAGGAGAAAGTAAAGGCGGAAATGAGGAAGTATCTCCAACCGTGACCGACACCGCCCGAAAAAGAAATCTGTTTTTTATTTGTGTGGGATTGGCGGCATTACATACTCTCACTTTTTCTTCGTGGGAGTAAATCTATTTTTAAGGAGGTCAACGCCTATGTGCAACGAAAACAAAAACACCGCCCGAAAGGAGGAAAGCCATGCAGAAGTTACAGACAGTCAACGCCGAAACGCTCCTTTATGAACCGCTTGAGAAGCCGTCCTTTGTGGTGGACAGCCTTATCCCCACAGGCTTGTCGCTGTTCTGCGGCTCACAGAAGATAGGAAAGAGCTGGCTCATGCTGAAGCTATGTTTATGCGTGTCGCAGGGACTTCCCTTGTGGGATATGCCGACAATGGAGGGCGACGTGCTTTACCTCTGCCTTGAGGACACGTTCTGCCGTATACAGGACAGGCTGTTCCGATTGACGAACGAAGCGAGCAGGCGGCTTCACTTTGCCGTGGCAAGCTGCAAGCTGTCAGACGGTCTTATCGTGCAGCTTGAAGATTATCTGAAAGATTACCCAAACAGCAGGCTTATTGTCATTGACACTTTGCAGAAAGTCCGTACAGCTTCAAAAGACAATGCCTACGCAAGCGACTATGGGGACATCTCACTAATCAAAGACTTTGCCGACAGGCATTCATTGGCGGTCATTGTCGTACACCACATCCGAAAGCAGAATGACAGCGATGTGTTCAACAAGGTGTCTGGGACGACAGGCTTAACGGGGAGTGCGGACGCTACCTTTGTTCTGGAAAAGGAGAAACGGGCATCCGACACCGCCAAGCTGTATGTGACGGGCAGGGACACGCCCTATCAGGAATACACGCTGCGTTTCCGTGATTGCAGTTGGGAACTTGTGGAGAGAAAAACGCAGGAGCAGCTTGCGAAAGAAACGATACCAGACGTCCTTTTTCGGTTGGTGGATTTTATGAGGGATAAGGAAGAATGGGCAGGCACGGCAACGGAGCTGTTAGCCGCTATGAGGGAAACGGAAACCATACCCACGGTGATTACGAAATGGCTCAATGAATACCGCACCACATTTTTAAATGAGAACCATATCGTTTATCAGTACAGCCGCAAAAAACACGGCAGGCAGATTTCGCTTGCAAAGCGGGCGGGTGACAGCGGTGACGGTGGTGACAGCGATATTGGGATACCCCCTGTTACTGTCATTGACGCTTAAAGCCGTGTAAAGCTGGCGACTCTGCCCTGCGGGTGACAGCGGTGACGGCGGTGACAGTGATTTTAGGATACCCTGCCGCTGTCATCCCTGCGGGAGAACACCCCGTAAACGCAAAGTGCAGGCGTAGGATTTACCCGCCCTTTTCGGCGTGTAAAACCACCCCTGCGGTCAGAAAAATCCTTCCGATTTTTCCGACTGCGTTTACAGGGTGTAACACACTACACTTTGCCCTGCAAAGTCGTGTGCCAGACGTTCCCTCTGGACTCCCTTATGGCAGGTCTTACGCCCTGCTTATCCTACGCTCCACGCTTCGGATAAAAGAATGGCAGCATGACGGTGACGGCTCTTGCGAGGGGGTATTCCAAAAACACCGTCATCATCGACATGACCGTCATGCAGGGAATAAGGGTGACAGTTGAGGCAGTCGGTAGGGGGTATCCCAAAACTGCTGTCACCGCCGTCACCGCTGTCACCCAAAGGGCAGTTTACCCGCCGAAGAAAGGAAGATGATGAATTATGCCCTATGCAATCCTGCGTTTCCAGAAACGCAAAGCGGGCGGCGTTGCGGCTTGCGAACGCCACAACGAGCGTAAAAAAGAAGCCTATAAAAGCAATCCAGATATAGATATGGAACGCTCGAAAGATAACTACCATCTTGTGAATCCGCCGAGGTACACCTACAAGAAAGAGATTAACCGCATGGTAGCCGAAGCAGGGTGCAGGACGAGGAAAGATAGCGTGATGATGGTGGAAACGCTTATCACGGCTTCGCCAGAATTTATGAACAGCCTGCCGCCCAAAGAACAGAAAGCGTATTTTACGATGGCTCTGGATTTCATTTCAGAGCGTGTCGGGGAGAAAAATATCCTCTCCGCAGTCGTCCACATGGACGAGAGAACGCCGCATATGCACCTCTGTTTTGTGCCGATTACACCAGACAATAAGCTGTCTGCCAAAACAATTTTAGGCAATCAAAAGAGCCTGTCCGAATGGCAGACCGCCTACCATGAGCGGATGTCCTCACGGTGGAATCAGCTTGAAAGAGGTCAGTCCTCAATGGAAACGAAGCGGAAACATGTCCCCACATGGCTCTATAAGTTGGGCGGCAGGCTTGATAAACAGTATGAGGAAATTGTGTCTGCACTGTCCGACATCAACGCCTTTAATGCAGGGAAGAAGCGTGACAAGGCTCTGGAACTGATTGCGGCATGGCTCCCAGACGTGGAGAAATTCTCAAAGGAAATCAGTAAGCAGAGTGCCTATATCAATAGCCTAAAGGAGCAAATCGGGCAGGAATCAGACTATGCGGGGCGTATGCGTGATGAAAAGTATGAGCAGGAACTAAAGGTGCAGAAAGCGAACCAGAAGATATTTGAGTTGCAGAGAACCAACGAGCAGATGGGGCGGCTGCTCTCAAAGATACCGCCCGAAGTGTTGGAAGAATTGCAGAAAAACCATAAAAGCAGAGCGAAAGAAAGGTAGATATGTGAATGAAGAAACAGGATTTTAAGGTGTTAAAGACCAAAGACTTGTACCCGTTTCCCGACAATCCGTTTCATGTGGCAGAGGATGAAACGCTGTCAGAATTAGCGGAAAGCATCAAGGAATTTGGCATTGTCACGCCGATAATCACACGCCCGAAAGAGGACGGGAACGGCTATGAAGTGATTGCAGGGCAGCGGCGTGTCCGTGCGTCTGAACTTGCAGGGATAAATACCGTGCCTGCGTTTGTCCTGCCCTTAGACCGTGACCGAGCCATCATCACCCTTGTAGACAGTAATTTACAGCGTGAGAATATCCTGCCATCAGAGCGGGCGTTTGCCTACAAGATGAAATCCGAAGCCATGAAGCGGCAGGGTTTCCGCACAGACTTAACCTCGTCACAAGTTGTGACGAAGTTGCGGACGGACGACAAGGTGGCACAGGGCTTCGGCGTAGGCAGGATGACCGTACAAAGATTTATCCGTTTGACGGAACTGATACCGCCGATTTTGCGGATGGTGGACGAGGGGAAAATCGCCCTCACGCCTGCGGTGGAACTGTCCTTTTTGAAGAAAGACGAGCAGGAAAACCTCTTTGCCACGATGGAGAGCGAAGAAGCAACGCCCTCACTCTCACAGGCACAGCGGATGAAAAGCCTAAGCCAGAGCGGGCGGCTTGACATGGATACGATATTTGCAATTATGACGGAGGAAAAGGGAAACCAGAAAGAAACCTTGAAAATCAACACAAGCAAGCTGAAAAAGTATTTTCCGAAGAACACAACGCCGAAGCAGATGGAGGAAACCATCATTAAACTTTTGGAGCGTGAATTGCAGAGGAAACGGGGCAGGGACAGCCGCTAATCTTCTCTTTTCGGGAGGTAAATGCAGAAAATTGAGGTATGAAGAATGAAAGAAATCCAGTATGAGATTGTAAAGGAAATCGCCGTATTGTCTAAGGGCGACAGCGGCTACACAAAAGAAATCAATCTTATCTCATGGAACGGAAGAGAGCCGAAATATGACATCCGCAGCTTTTCCCCGAACCGTGAGAAGTGCGGAAAGGGTATCACGTTGAACGCTGATGAAGCAGCAGCACTCCTTGAAGCATTACAGAAAGAAGTAAACAGCGGGGATTGATGGTATCTGATTGACAGGGCGGGGCGTTTCCAGACGTTCTCCTGCCCTGTCTGGAAAGGAAGATTTAAGTATGGGCGAGGATAAGAAAGCAGATAAAAAGAGAAAGCGTATCGTGCCGAAAGCACCAGTTCAGATGATAATCAGCCGTGAATATGTCGGCACGCAGACAGTCACAGAAGCGTTTATCCCGATTATTTCCGAGGATATTCGGAAGAAGATTGCCGAGGGCGACACCTTCGACAATGAGGGGCTGTCCGCTTAGAATGTACGCAATGGAACATGAAAACAGATAGGACAGATATGGAGGTTTTACAGTATGGCAGGAATAAGAATGGAGAACAAGATTTATGAAGTCGGCATGTACTGCCGCTTGTCAAAAGACGATGGCACGGATAACGAGAGTGCGAGCATTGCGACACAGAAATCCATCCTCACGGATTATGTGAAAAAGCAGGGATGGCACTTAGCAAAAACGTATGTGGACGACGGTTACTCTGGTACAAATTTCCAAAGACCAAGTTTCCAGAACATGATTAAGGACATTGAAAGCGGTCTGATAAACTGCGTTATCACGAAAGATTTATCTCGTCTGGGGAGGAACTATCTTGATTGCGGACTGTATCTGGAAGTGTTTTTCCCAGAGCATAATGTGAGGTATATAGCGGTCAATGACGGCGTGGACACGCTCAATAAATCCGCTATGGACATCACGCCTTTCCGCAACATCCTAAACGAAATGTATTCCGCCGATGTGTCGGTCAAGATAAAATCGGCGTACCGAGCGAGGTTTCAGCAGGGGAAATTCATGGGGACGACAGCACCATACGGTTACGTCAAAGACCCCGCCGACCACAACCATCTGCTGATAGATGACAAAGTTGCCCATGTGGTAAGGGAAATATTTGACCTTGCGTTAGCGGGCAACGGAATCGCCAAAATCCGCAAGCACATCAACAAACAGCATATCTTACGCCCCGCCGCTTATGCGGCGGAGCAGGGGGCAACAGGCTATGAGAGGTATTTTGAGGAGAATGAGGAGAACCGTTATATTTGGAGCGAGAACAGCGTAAGGGGCATTTTAAGAAGCCCGATATATGCGGGAAACCTTGCAGGCTACAAGCGGATTGCCGCCAACATGAAAAGCAAGAAACGCCCCTCTAAGCTGCCCGAAGAATGGGAAGTGATACCAGACACCCATGAGGGGATAGTCACGCAGGAGGAATTTGATACCGTACAGCAGCTTATTACAAGCCGCAGATTACCAGAAAACAAGGGCGGCTTTGAGAACATCTTTGCAGGCGTTATTAAGTGTGCGGACTGCGGCTATGCGATGCGGGCTATGAGTGCCAACAGGAGGAAACGCCCCGACATCATCGACTGCGTACAATATTCCTGCAATAATTATGGCAGATACGGTAATATCATGTGTACCGCACACAGCATTGAAGCGAGGGACTTGTTCAACGCTGTCCTCACCGACATCAACCGATTTGCGGATATGGCAGTCAATGATGAAAAGGCAGTGAGGGCGATTGAAAAGCGGCTCACGGAAACAGACCAGAGCAAGGCAAAGGCACTGGAAAAGGAGCAAAGAAAACTGAACAAACGCCTTGCAGAACTGGACAGGCTGTTTTCCTCACTCTATGAAGATAAGGTGATGGAGCGTATTACCGAGCGGAATTTTGAGATGATGTCGGGAAAATACCAGAAAGAACAGCTTGAAATTGAAGCAAGGCTGAAAGAGGTAACGGAAACGCTCAGCGACAGCTATGAGAAGACGCAGGGTGTCCGTGATTTCCTCTCCCTAATCCGCAACTATCAAGGCATTAAGGAACTGGACGCAACCATCATAAACGCACTTATAGACAAGATACTTGTTTCGGAACGTGAGAAACTTACAGACGGAATGGTGCGGCAGGAAATCAAGATTTATTATAAATTCATCGGCTTTGTCGGTGAATTACATATCACACCGACAAAGCGGTGGACTGCGTTAAAGCCTAAGAATTGTACGGTGTGCGGTGTTGAATATGTTCCCCGCTCTGGCATATCGAAGTATTGTCCTGCTTGTGCCAAGAAGATACAGAGGGAGAAATCAAACGAGAGCAAACGCAGGAGCAGGGAGCGAAACAGACAGGCATGTATTGAACTGTCCGCAAAAAATGACCGACTGATATTGAACAGCGTGAGGGCCGGATTCTGCGCCAAGGCAATCTGAATGAGGTTGTTAAGATTTTCAAGTATGTAACGGAAAACACTTTTGACGCTTATAACTGGAGCATTTTGGAGAACAAGCAAAAGTTTATCGGCCAGCTTATGAGTGGTAAAAATCCCTCCCGTTCCTGTGAGGATGTGGACGAAGCCGCCCTGTCCTACGCAGAGGTCAAAGCCCTGGCTTCCGGCGACCCGCGCATTATTGAAATGACCGATTTAGACAGTCAGGTGACAAAGCTGAAGCTGCTGAAAGCCAACCACGAGGGCCAGCGGTATATGCTGGAAGATCGCTTAATTCAATTTTTCCCCCAGGCTATCAAGCGCAGGCAGGAACAAATCAAGGGCCTGGAAGAAGATATTGCCCACTTGCAGGCACACCCCCAGGATAAAGATCACTTCTCTATCTCTTTGGCCGGGGAACTTTACACGGAGCGCAAGGCGGCAGGTCAGGCAATCATCGAAGCCTGCACACAAATGAAAAATGTATCGGAACGGATTGACCTGGGCGAATACCGGGGCTTCCCGCTGACCTTATGGGCAGATACACAGACGCAAAAATTTCAGGTGACGATGAAGCACAGCCTTTCCCATACCATTGAATTGGGCAGCGACCCCGTGGGCAATATGGCCCGTTTGGATCACGCGCTGAACATCATGGTAGAGAATTTGGAGGAAAACCGGGCCAACCTGGAAAACCTGACCGCACAGATGGAGGAAGCAAAGATTGAGGTACAGCGGTCATTCCCCCAGGAACAGGAACTTGCCGAAAAATCTGACCGGCTGAACGTGCTGCGGATTGCCCTGAATATGGACGGAAAAACGGTGGGCAAGCGCCAGCGGGAAGCGGAGGAGCTGGAAAGCGATACCCAGGGCGGCCAGCCCTCCATTAAAGGTATGCTCAAACGCCTGGGCGTGGAATCTGCGGCTACGGCTTCCCCTCCCGCCAAAGGAAAAGACATGGAGGTGGCAATCTGATGAAACCGCACAGCGGGCGAACAATCCCGCTTTATTTCAAGGTATCACCTGAAGAAAAGGAACTCATAGAAAAAAAGATGGCCCAGCTTGGTATTCACAACCAGCGGGCCTACCTGCGAAAGATGGCGGTGGACGGTTATGCCGTCCGGGTGGATATGTCCGACTTCAAAGCCCTGGTGTCGCTGCTGCGGATCTGCTCTAACAACTTAAACCAGATCGCCAAACGGGTGAACAGCACCGGCAATCTCTATGAGGAAGATGTGGCCGACCTGCAGGAACGGTATGGGGAACTTTGGGGCGCGGTCAGTACCCTGCTGGGGAAGCTGGACAATTTATAAAAACTGCCTTTACTGTATCGCTTTAATGTGTTATAGTGTATCCGTAAATAAGTTTGCAAAGGAGGTTGCGCGAATGAGAATTATAATAAAGATTTTGCTGTTCCCCATCGTCCTGGCTCTGACGCTTCTGGTAGCGTTCTGCCGGTTCTTCTGCCTGTTTTCCGGCATGGTGCTCGGCATTGTCGCGTTTCTGTTGTTCCTGCTGGGGATCGTGGTATTGTTCGCCGGACGGGTGGACGGATTTATCGGCTTCCTGGTTCTGGCGTGGCTGGTAAGCCCCTACGGACTGCCGCTGGCGGCCTCCTGGCTGACGGAACGGGTGGCGGACTTTAACCACATGCTGAAATCTATTTGATACAAAAAAGCTGACCGGGCGCGGCATTCTAAACGGGTGCCGCGTCCATGTTCTTAAAGTAGATCAAAATAAAGGTGAGGTGTGACTATGAAATCTTACGATGAAATAGAAAAAGCATATGCGGATATGGTAGCGGACAGTAAAATATCCGATAGGCTTAGAACTCTGCTAAAAGAGAAACGGGCCAGAATGGAGCAGGTGCAAAAGGAACAGATATATGGTTATAAAGTGAATGACAAAAACCTGCTTGTAGTTGATGATCTACCGGCTGAGAATGTGAAATTTATCTTTTACAAGATAGAGGAATATATACAGAATCCTCCGGCCGAACTGGTAACAGAGGTAATGGAACGCCATAAAGGCTGGAACACAGAATTGACTTATGAGGAAGCTATCCCACTGGTTAGCCTTTCAGCCATACAGGAATATGTAGCAGAAGAATTGTCCGTTAAAAATATGGCGTTCATTCTCTCTGAGTGCCCACAATCGGCGGAAAACCTGCGGGCAATCCTGGCACGGCCTTTTGCTGATTTTCCTGCTGATGATATTCGGAGGGCATACCGGGATAAAGTACAGGCAGAAAATTCTAACTCGCTTCTGGATTGGAAAAAGCGGGTACGGAGGGTATCGCGCAATTCTATTTACACGGGAACCATAACATTGGAACGACGGCTTGGCTCTCCCTCTTTACAAAAGCAGTGTGCCCTGGAACGGGTGGAACTCTTTGACCATCAAGCACTTGTTTCTAAAGAGCAGTTTGAACAGGTAAACAGGATATTGAAAGAAGCAAAACGAGAAAAAACACATATGGAAATTTAACATCTCTCACTGAACCGCAGATCATAACTGGTCTGCGGTTCTTTTTATCGAAAGGAGGGTCAGCAGGTGGCAATTTCCAAAATAAAACCTCGTCATGCCAGTGAGGGCCGCAGTATCGCGGCGGTACTGAAAGATCGGCTTGACTACGACAAAAATCCTGAGAAAACAAAGGGCGGCCTGCTGGTATCCTCCTATCAGTGCAGCGCAGATACCGCGTGGCAGGAATTTACCGTCAGTAAGCAGATTTATGAAGCCACTACCGGGAGGCGGCGCGATCCAGACGAAGATGTTATTTCCTATCTGTTAATTCAATCTTTTCGGCCAGGAGAAATTACACCGGAGGAAGCAAACCGGCTGGGGTATCAGCTTGCCTTGGAATTTACCGGCGGCCAGCACCAATTCATTGTAGCTACTCATATAGATAAGCACCACATTCATTGTCACATCGAGTTTAACAGTACCACTTTGGACTGCACCCACAAATTCAACAATTACTGGAATACCTACAAAACAATCCGGCAGATCAATGACCGGCTGTGTCAGGAACATAAGTTATCCGTCATTAAGGAGCCAAAAGAAAAAGGAAAGCATTATGCAGAATGGGCCAATGAAAAGCGTGGCTCAAGCTGGAAAGCGAAGCTGCGCCGGACGATTGACCGGGTGTTGCCTACGGTGTCCAGCTATGAGGAATTTTTGGCGGCCATGCGGCGGGAGGGCTATGAGATTCAGACTACCAGGAACATTCTTAGTTTCCGCCTATCCGGTGAGGGTCAGGAGCGTTTTACCCGAACCAGAACGCTGGGAACCGATTATACAGAGGAAGCCTTAAAAAGCCGCATTGGACAACCACAAAAACGCCCGCGTCGGCGTACTGCACAGCTTCAAAAAAATGGCCGTATCAATTTGCTGCTTGATATTCAAAGCCGTTTGCAGGGGCGCGGGCCAGGCTATGAACGCTGGCTGAAAATTCATAACCTGAAAGAAGCGGCACGGACGCTCAATTACCTAACGGAGCATGACATTACAGAGTACGATGTGTTGGCGGCCCAGGCCGCTTCCACCGCTTCGGAGTTTGAAAAGGTGTCTGCTTCCATCAAGCAATATGAACACCGTATTGAGCAGGTGGCGGCTCTGAAAACACACATCATCAATTATGCGAAAACTCATGATACCTATGTGGCCTACCGAAAGGCCAGTCCCAGGGAAAAGGCGGCGTTTCGTTCTGCCCATGAAGCGGATCTGCTGTTACATGAAGCTGCAAAACGGGCCTTTAACGATTTAGGCACAAAGAAGCTGCCCACGGTTAAAATTTTGCAGGCGGAATATGCTGACTTGCTCGCTAAGAAGAAAACAGCTTATGAGGATTTCAAACGCTTGCGGAAAGAAAGCCAGGAATTGCAGACAGTCAAGGCAAATGTAGACGCGCTTCTGCGTATTGAGCAGGTACAGGACTACGAACAGGAAAAAGAGAAAAATCAGGAACAGGGCCGGTAAAGCCGCACTGCGGTTTTACCGCCTTGTCTACCCAAAAGCAAAAGCCGGGAACGGTGTCAAGGGTAAAATGAACGCGCCACGGCGCGCCCCTGACACCGTTCCCGGCTTTTGCTATGTCCTTGCTCTTTAAGCGTCCGCCAGGGCGCGGCAGCCACCATGCTCCGCATGGTGTTCGGCCCACACATTTCTGTGTTGGGCCGGGGGCTTGGGGAACTCCCCAACAAGCGGAAAGGGGTAGCCTTTTGGTCGGGAGAACGAAGTGAAAACGGGCAAAAGGATATCCCTTTCCATTGCTTGCTAACTAATATTTTTCTGGAACCCGAATATTAGCTACATGATAAAATTTATGTTTTTCTACCATATGCTTCTTCATACGACTCAAATTGTAACGATAACAATCTGCTATGCCATCCGCAAAGGAATCTGCATTACCTTCCCTTAACTGTTGAAGCGCAAGAATAACTTGCTTGTTGAGATGTGAAAGTGTATGTTTCTTGGACGGATAATAAGCAAAATGGTGTCCCCATTCAAGAAGATGATTGGTTTCAGACAATATAACATATAAAGGTTCTAACGTGGTATTTCTCATTATGGCTTTCAAAATATCCGACAAATAAATAGAGTCAGAAGAAGTAAATCTATCTGCCAACTCGTCCAGTTCTTCTTTAGTAAACTGTGGAGCAGCAGCTAAAGCGGCAGGACGAATAATTAGTACCATTAACTGCAAAGCGTGAAGGTAACGTAGTGCTTTTTCTACATATCCGGAATTAAGAGCCAGCTGATGAAGTTTCGTATCATCCGGTTCTATCACTATAGTACCTTTACCATTTAATGTCTTTACGAAACCTCTTTGCTCGAGTTCTGATAATGCCTTTCTGACCGTCGATATAGAGACCTCATACTGGTTGGCCAGTTGTTTTTCATATGGAAGAAACATTCCAACAGAATACTCTCCAAGACCGATTTTTAGATTCAAGTCATCAACAATTTTTGAGTAACAATAATCCTGACCACGCATGGGATTCCACGAGAACTTCAAACCAGTTTGTGCAGGACATTTGGTAGTGCTATCTGACAGGTAATTTAACGTATTCTCAATGGAATCCGCAAGTTTTTGATACATATTTGATAACTGGTCATACTTCGTAAGTGGATCATCGCCCTTTAATATGTCAATAACACTGGTTGCAGATAAAGGCCCCTGTAAAAAGTATTTAGAGAAATAAGTACACTCTTCTGTAAAAAATGCAAGCTTATTATAAAGGCCAAACGTAGAGTAGAGTTCGCTGAATAGGGAATTACCACCTATTCTCAATATATCATATCCTAATTTAGAAAAGGAACGCCATACACCGGGGGCATGTCCCAAACGCAATGCTTTCATAGCCTGCTTATAGTGGGGCATTATCTCCACATCACACCCCTGCAAAGCAAAAACCATAAGGGAAGGCAGTATTAGAGCAAAAGTCTGATATACCTGTAAAATGCTTTCCTTTTGCTTTAGAATCTCCAAAACAATATTTGATGAACTACAGGTATCTTTTTTTGAAACAACAATCGGCGCAAGGCGAGGCTGAATATCAACCAGTCCTTCCGCCCTCAATGCTTCGAAAACACGATTAATCGTATATCTGCTAACATGGAATTGTTCGCAATACATCCTTGAAGATGGCAAGGCATTTCCATGAGGTATCTGTCCATCTAAAATACACTGCTTAATTTCATTATATACAAATTCAAATTTTGTCTCTTGTGGTTTCATAACTTGCCTCCTTGCTGTCTGGATTATATCATGGTGTGTCTATTTTGTCAGCACAAAAAACGCTCACCTATTTGCACACCTTACCAATATAGATATTGCCAGTATATATGGATGACATTTATAATGAAAATGCAAATCAATAGGAAAGAGTTTAAGTATCATGGATAAACAAAAAATTTTAATTGTGGACGATTCAGAAATGAACCGAGCTCTTTTGATAGATATTTTGGAAGAGCACTATGATGTGGTAGAGGCTGAGAATGGTGTGGAAGCAATTTCTCTCCTTTCAAAGCAAAGAGCAGATTTCTCCCTTTTGCTTCTGGACATTATGATGCCTGAAATGGACGGATTTGAAGTATTAGCTTACATAAACAAATACCATTGGAATGACACCTTCGCTGTTATTATGATTTCTGCTGATGACACTCCTGCTAATATAAAGAGGGCCTATGATTTAGGGGCTTTTGACTATATCAGCCGACCTTTTGATTCAACCATTGTCCAGCGTCGAATTTCTAATACGATGTTTTTATACGCAAGGCAGCAGCGCCTTGAAAAAATTATTGCAGAACAATTTCACGAGCAGGAAAAGAATAGTAAGCTGATGATCTCAATTCTGTCTCATATTGTGGAATTCCGTAATGGAGAGAGCGGCCTACATATCCTGCATGTAAATACAATTACAAAATATTTGCTGAAGCAGTTGGTTCAGCTGACAGATCAATATCCTTTGTCTAAAGCAGATATTTCTTTGATCAGCACTGCTTCTGCGCTGCACGATATTGGGAAAATCTCAATTTCAGATGCAATATTAAATAAACCCAGCCGACTTACGGCAGAGGAATTTGAAGTGATAAAAACGCACTCAGTGATCGGTGCTAACATGCTATTAGACCTGTCCATAGAGCAGCGCGAAAATCCGCTTATTAAAGTGGCTTCTGAGATCTGCCGATGGCACCACGAAAGGTATGATGGCAATGGTTATCCGGACGGATTAAAGGGAGAAGAAATTCCCATTGCCGCTCAGGTAGTTGCGCTGGCCGATGTATATGATGCCTTGACCAGTGAGCGCTGCTATAAGAAAGCTTATTCACATGAAGAAGCTTTAAAAATGATTTTAGAAGGACAATGCGGTGCATTTAATCCTTCTCTTTTACTATGTCTGCAAGAAATTGCCGATACACTTGAAGACGAACTAATGGCTGCCTCTCAGGAACAAGAGGCTAAAAATATTCAGGATATAAGAAATAAAATAGACTACGATAGGCTGTTTTCCTGTAAAAAATACACCGCCTTGTCTCGCAAACAGCAGCAACTGCACTTATTATATATTGATTCCTTAACCAGTATTTACAATCGCCGCTATTATGACGAGCATTTTCAAGGCACAGATGATATTCAGGCAATGGCCGTAATAGATGTAGATGATTTTAAGTACATCAATGATAATTATGGCCACGATGTTGGCGATATCATATTGCAGAGCATTGCACAAACTGTTTTATCCTGTGTGCGAAAAACAGATGCAGTTATCCGTTATGGCGGCGATGAATTTGTAATCATCTTTTTTAGTATGCCCCAAGAGATATTTGAGAAAAAACTGGAGAGGATCAGACATTCTGTTGATAGTCTGATAATTGATGGACATCCCGAACTACATATGTCTGTAAGCATAGGTGGGGCATATGGAAGTGGAACCGCAGAAAAACTGTTCAAAGTTGCAGACACTATGATGTATCAATCAAAAAAAGCAAAAAATCAGGTGACCATTAGTTTTCTGGACGAGATGGTGGGCAGCGCAGACAGCATTTAAAAAGGAGGAATCGTGATTATGAATCTAAAAGATTGTTATATAAAATTTGGCGGCGATTTTGATGAAGTGCTGGGCAGATTGCGTCGTGAGCAAATCGTTCAGAAATTTATGTATAAATTCCTGGATGATAAAAGCTTTCATTTGTTTGAAGCGTCTGTGGAGAATAAGGACTATGAAGAGGCTCTAAGGGCCGTTCATACACTCAAAGGAATTTGTCAAAATCTTTCATTTACCAGATTGTTTGAAAGTAGTAGTTTGGTAACTAATGCATTAAAAGAAAACGATTGGGATAAGGCTATCGATATGATGCCGAAATTATCAGAGGATTACTATGAAACCATCAATGTTATTAGAGATTTTAAGAATTCCAGGGAGGAATAACATCAATGGGAAACAGTAAAAAAAAGCATTCTGTAACACATTTTCTAATAGGCAGTTTTATTGGGTTAATTGTCTTTAGTATTATGGTTTTCAGTATGCTCGGAATTTATATGAGCCGAAAAAGCAACAAGGCTATTAATGAAGTTGCTCAGATTTATATGTCTGGAATGAACGAACAAATGTCCAGACACTTTCAAACTGTCATTCAATTACGTTTTGATCAGGTCAGCGGCATTGTTTCTGTTGTCTCAGTAGATAATAACGAAAAAGAAAAGTTATATGAGGAACTTGTTTACAGGACGAAGGTCAGGAACTTTGACTATTTAGCACTTTGTTCTAATGAGGGAGATTTTCAGACTCTTTATGGACAATCAATACAACCACTGAACCCAGCCCCCTTTGTAGAAGCATTAGTACGAGGAGAACAAAGAGTCGCTTTAGGTAGTGATTCTGCCGGAAATATAGTGGTATTGTTTGGCGTTGATGCCACTGATTACCCTATGCAGGATGGCAGTATGAGCACTGGACTGGTAGCAGCCGTCCCACTGGAGTACATCATTGATTTCCTTTCCTTAGAGAATGAAGAGCAGCTGATATATTATCATATTATCAGGCCAGACGGTAGTTTTGTAATACAGAACGACAACACTGAGTTGTGGTATTTCTTTGAACAACTACAAAAGCAGCTTAATGCTACAGCAAATGAGCTATCTGTAGAAAATTCTATTAAAGAATTTGGTGCTGCACTAAAGAATCATGACGAATATAGTACAACATTTGAAGTGAATGGTGAAACACTTCAAATATATGGTAACCCATTACCCTGTTCCGAGTGGTATTTAGTATCGGTAATGCCTTATAGTATATTGAACAAAAACGTGGACGCTCTGGAAAACCTGCGCATATTTATGGTAGGATTGGCCTGTGCTTCTATCTTGATTTTTCTATCATTGATTTTTATTCGGTATTTCTTCATAACCCGTTCTCAGGTGTATGAATTGGAGAAGGCCCGGCAGACTGCTCTTGAAGCGAACAAAGCCAAAAGCGAATTTTTAGCAAATATGAGCCATGATATTCGTACACCCATGAATGCAATTGTCGGCATGACCGCGATTGCCACAGCCCACATAGATGACCAGAAACAGGTACAGAATTGCCTTAGAAAAATTACATTATCAAGTAAACATCTATTAGGGCTGATCAACGATGTTTTGGATATGTCTAAAATTGAAAGTGGGAAATTAACTTTAACAACAGAACAAATTTCATTAAAGGAAGTTGTTGAAGGAATTGTTAATATTATGCAGCCACAGGTTAAGGCAAAAAGGCAAACCTTTGACATACATGTGGAAAATATCTTAACAGAAAATGTGTGGTGCGATGGTGTACGCTTGAATCAGGTTTTGCTAAATCTTTTATCGAATTCAACGAAGTATACACCGGAGGGGGGTTCGATACAACTATCCCTCTCTGAAGAAAAATCTCCGAAAGGAGAAAACTATATCCGAATCCATATCAAGGTCAAGGATAATGGAATTGGTATGTCGCCAGATTTTCTGAAAAGAATATATGAACCCTATAGCCGTGCTGATGGAGTCAGGGTTAGTAAAACGCAAGGCACTGGTTTGGGAATGGCGATTACAAAGTACATTGTGGAGGCAATGGAAGGATCCCTTAATATAACAAGTGAACTTGATAAAGGTACCGAGGTTTCTCTTACATTTGATTTTGAAAAAGCGGTTGCACTGGAAATGGATATGGTTCTTCCTTCCTGGAATATGTTGGTAGTTGATGATGATGAATTACTCTGCAGGACAGCGATAGACACGCTGAAAACCATCGGCATCAATGCCGACTGGGTATTGAGTGGAGAAAAGGCGATAGAACTGGTTACCCAACACCACCAAAAGAGAGATGATTATCAAATCGTTCTATTGGATTGGAAACTACCTGGTATGAATGGGATTCAAGTTGCAAAAGAAATCCGGCGTAATTTGGGAGATGAAGTGCCGATTTTGCTGATTTCTGCATATGATTGGAGTGAATTTGAAGCGGAAGCTCGTGAAGCAGGTATTAGTGGTTTTATTTCCAAACCCCTTTTTAAATCCACTCTGTATCATGCTTTGCGTCAGTATATGGGCGCTGAAACAGAAAATGATCAGACATTGAACCACAATATCGATCTATCCGGACGTCGTATTCTGCTTGCTGAGGATAATGAACTAAACTGGGAAGTCGCTAAAGAATTACTTTCCGATTTAGGCGTGGAACTGGATTGGGCAGAAGATGGCCAGATCTGTCTGGACAAGTTCCAAAGATCACCACAGGGATATTACGATGCCATTCTTATGGATATACGGATGCCGCATATGACAGGGTATGAGGCCACAAAAGCTATCCGTGGACTGAATCATCCTAATGCCCTATCTGTTCCAATTATAGCTATGAGTGCAGATGCTTTTTCTGATGACATACAGCATTGTCTGGAGTGCGGTATGAATGCCCATATAGCAAAGCCAATCGATGATATAGAATTGACTCGCATATTAAAAAGATTTTTAATTTAAATCTATCCATAAAAGCGCGTGTCCGAAGGCACGCGCTTTTATATTTATCTCCAATTCCCACCTTTTCGTTTTTAGGTGTAGATCGCCTCCATTCCAATTATTTCAAAAAAATGATTGGAATGGAGGAGTAAATGGATTATTAATATTGGACTAAGACCATAAATGAAGAAGATCGTAAAATCAACAATGCAAACCGTAGATTTCGTTATCATTGTTACTCACTGGAAAGTATGAGTGAAGAACTCATTTACCAAGAACGTTCTTTATTTCCCCACAACGACTTTACCACAGAATTATTTAACGAGGACTTTATTGATACTGTCCAAAATGAAAAATTAGCCAAAGCCCTGCGTCGTCTGACCGACCGGCAAAAGCAGGCTATTAAACTTGCTTTTTGGGAGGGATATCAGTACAAGGAAATTGCGGCAGTATTCCAGTGTAGTCCGGCGGCGGTTACGCTACTGCTTCAAAGAGCGTTCCACCGGCTCAGGGAATATCTAAACGAATAGTTGAAAGCAAGGGCAGTATCCAAGCGATACTGCCCTTGTCTTTGTCTATTTATTTTTTGAAAATTGTATCGTTACCCTTTAATTTACAGGTTCTCTAATCTCCGATAGATAAGAGGGATAAGCCCTCTAATACAAAAATCGGAGGTGTTCTATTATGGTAAAAACCATCAAAGTAATTCATCTGGCTCCTGGGGAATCCGTTTTAATCACAGCGGCCCCTGCCCCTACGCCACCTTGTCAGGCTGCCGCAAGCTGTCCTTATGCCTGCGGCGAACCAAAACAGTTCTGTGATACTCATGCAGAACATACGCCGAAAGAGATCGTCGCTTTTTTCCGCGTTGCATGATGGAGGGCTGGCCTATGTATGTCATTACAATTACTAATATCGATCATAATCTGCTGGAGGTCGAAGTGTCGGTGGACGTTTACAAGGTTTATGAGGATAGCCGCCGCCAGGAAGAACGCCAGAGATATGAGCGCCGGAAACATATCGACGGGAGGTCCTTTGACAACTGCCTGCTTTTTGAACTGGCGACGGAGCCTTTGGAACAAACCTATGAACGTATAGAACGGCTGCGGGAAATACAGGCCGTTCTGCAAGATATTCCACCGCAGCAACGTGAGCGATTTATTCTGCATTTTGCCTACGGTTACTCTTACTCGGAAATTGCCAAAATGCAGGGGTGTCATAAGGCGGCTGTCATGCGTTCCGCTAAATCTGCACTGAAAAAAATTCGTGAAAATCTTGCCGCCTGACTATCAACTTTTGCCCGCTTTCCCTCCTATATAGTGAAAGGGATTGGAGGACCTTTTCTATATCAGGACCTTGACAAACAGCGGGCAATCCGTTCATATCAGCATTCAGATTTTGAATGTGACAGCGAGCAACGCATAGCGCAAACGCCACGACCCCCTGCGGACTGGTCAGAGCAGTCCGTCAATACGATAACATCAAAGGGGCTGAGCGGTTATTTGGCGGCTGATACCCGGCCTGTGGTGGGCTGGAAATTGCCGTGACCTGTCACAGTAGAAAACGCATTACTTCACCGAACGCGGAGGGCCGCCAGCTACCGGCTGGATAACCACGGCACGATCTGAATGTTCCCACTGTACCGGGGGTGAGCCGATGGACGATGACAAGTCCAGATAATACGGTACTAAATAAAACGATAACCGAGGCCCGCGCTGGAGCAATCCGGCGCGGTGCCCTCTTTTTATAGAAAGCAGGTGAAAAATGGACAAAGATAGGAAACCGGACGCTGTGATGATGCGCCGGGTAAAGGGCACGACCTATGTTGTGTCCTCTTTCTTCAATCAGGACAGCAAAGAAACTGCTGCCGACAAAATGGCGCGATTGATTGAACGTGAAGCTGGCCTGGGTACATCAGTTAATAAAAATTTAACACTTTAATGTGCGAAAGTGCTTCCTAAGACGGCAAAGGTGCGGTATAATAAAGGCATAAACCCAAGCCCTTTAGTTCGTCGGATTGGAGGATATGATGTTACAGACGAACGAAAAGGACAATAAAAAAATTGAATATATCGCGCTTTATTGCCGTGTAGATTCGGCAAACAGTCAAGTCAATACTTTGGGGATTCTAACACAGAAAAAACGACTGGCCCTTTGGGCGGAGCAACAGGGCTTTACCCCTGAGCAGATCATCTATTTGGTGGACAGCGGCTTTTCTGGCCGTACTCTTGACCGCCCTGGTATTCAGAAATTCCTTTCTGGTGACCGGAAATATGCTATTATGGCTGCTATGGATTTTTCCCGGTTCAGCCGTGATTTGTTCCTTGCTGACGAACTTATTGACTATGCCGACACCCAGGGAACGACGCTCTATGTGTTAAACCAGGATATTTCACTTAACCAGTGGAAGCGTGAACGGGATCAACGCCTGTATGCACTCCTGAAAGGGGGTGCGGCACAATGATGGCAAATATGACTGAAATGCTTTCATACCATAACGTGTTGAGCCTGGACGCTTTGACTGCCCTGTACTGCCGGTTATCGGTGGACGACGCAAATGACGGTGACAGCAACAGTATCCAAAACCAGAAAGAAATGCTGGAAAGGTATTGCAAAGAAAACGGCTTCACCAATTACCGATTTTATGTTGATGATGGCTATTCCGGCACGACCTTTGTTGAGGTAAGATAACGATACCTTTTTTGCAGAGGGTGTTATCTTACCTCTTTTTGATGTATGTTAGATAGCATAACTCTTTACGTCGGCTCCTATCTGTCTGAAATAGGAGATACTTTCGGTAGGCTTGTCACCTGTATCAACTCTGCCGACAAAGCTATAAAAGATTTCGATTTTGCGGGTGTTCGTTTCCTTATCCAGTTCGTGAATAAGAATACGGTCAATAAATTCATGGACGTTTTCGTAGGTCAGTTCTTCAATCGCTGTGTATCTGCGTACCAGTGCGACAAACCTTTTTACGTCCGCGCTGCGCTCGGTGGCGTTGTCGATTTCCTGTGACAGCTCCGCAATCCTCCGGGTCAGCGTCTTTTTTTCTTCATCATAGCCGGAAGTCAGAAAAGCAAATTGTTCATCTGAAAGTTTCCCTAAAGCGTTGTCCTCGTAGAGCTTGCGGAATAAGATGTTCAGCTCGTTAATACGGTTCTGCGCCTTGTCAAGCTCTTTCCGCTGCTGTGTCAGCGTCTTTTGTACTGCCTTTGCGCTGCACTCGTTGGCTGTTTCGATAAACTCCTGTTCATGCTCTTTCACATAAGACGTTACTCGCTGCAAGTCTGCAAGGACAAGTTCTTTCAATACGCTTTTGCGGATATAATGCGTAGTGCAGAGCATATCATTTCTTGCCCGGTTGCGGTAGTTGCCGCAAGTGTAGGCGTGTTTCCGTTCAAGCGTCCCGGCTCCGCGTACTGCATACATTTTGTAGCCGCAGTCCCCGCAAAAGAGCAGCCCGGAAAACAGGTCAATTTCATCAACCTTTGTCGGGCGTTGCCGGGTGGCAATCCGCTTCTGTGCAAGTTCAAAGGTTTCTTCATCAATCAAAGGTTCGTGAGTGTTGGGGAAGAAATACCTTTTTTCCTCCGGGTTCTTTTTCGTCTTTTTCGACTTATAAGATACCTTGTAGGTTTTCCCGGTTATGGTATGCCCTAAATATTCTTTCCTTGTCAGAATGTCGTACAGCGTCTTATCCGGCCAGTTGTACCATGCGTTGAGCTGTGGGCGGGGGTGGCGTTTGCTCCCTGTCCTGCGGTAGCGCAGTTCCCCGACGGTCAGTATTTCATTGTCCCGCAGCCAGTTCTGGATTTCACACATACGGTCGCCCCGTACATACATTGCAAAAATCTGTTTTACGACGTGCGCCGTTTCCGGGTCGGGTATCAGATGATTGCGGTTATCCGGGTCGATAAGGTAGCCGTAAGGAGCTTCGCCGTTGACGCGCTCGCCTTTCTGCGCCTTTGCCTGTTTGACAGCCCGGATTTTCTTTGAGGTGTCGCGGGCGTAAAACTCGTTGAACCAGTTCCGCAGAGGGGTAAACTCGTTATCTTCCCTTGCTGTGTCTACACCGTCGTTAATGGCAATGTAGCGCACTTCATATTCGGGAAAGACAATCTCTATCAGCTCCCCGGTTTTCAGATAATTACGTCCCAGACGGGAAAGGTCTTTTGTTATGACGGTCGCCACGTTCCCGGCTTCAACCTCATGCAGCATGGCTTGAAGCCCCTCACGCTCAAAGCTCACGCCGGAAAATCCGTCGTCTACGAAAAAGCGCGTGTTGAAAAAGTGGTGTTCGTCAGCATACTTTTGTAAAATCAGTTTTTGGTTCTGTATGCTCTCGCTTTCCCCGGCTTGCATATCTTCCTGGCTCAATCTGCAATATAAAGCGGTAATCTTGTCTGTCTGTAACATTTTGTCCTCCTTTCCGACGACAGACAAGCATGGTATTTGTACTGTCTATATTATACCACATACCGCTGCCTGTGTCATGTATAAAATGTGAAGAAACGCCCTATTTCCGGGCGTTTGCGGGGTTCAGTTCCATGTCTTTGCGAATGAGTTTTTTTATCTTTTTATCCAGTGTGTCCGTTGCGCGTTCACTTGCGGACGAACATACAAGGTAAGTAACTTTTCCTATTTTATGCTCCGTTGTGGTAACGGGCGTTTGGTTTTGCGTCAAAGAAAATCCCCCTTTCTTTCGCAAACATATAATATAGTCTATGAATAGCAGCAAGTCCACTATTCAATAAAACAAAGGCTTTAATCGGACGGTTATTAGCATAACCTCATGGGAATTTCACCCCGGCATGGTTCTCATGCCGCCCTACCCATTGCCTGCGACGCTCTTAACGCTCGGACTGTGGCTGTAAGGAAGTATCATTGTATATTCTGCGTGTCGTCGCCCGCAAGCCGCTACACTTGCTTTCCGGCGCGGTGTTGGTCGCTCGGCTGTCCGGGCGGGGATAACCTCACCCGGATAGCGTCATGGCGCACCCGCCGTATGGCTCGGCGCAAAAGGAACGTATCCGATTTGCCCTATGCTGCGCCGCCGTTATCTTGCGCCGCTTTCTTTGTCAAGGTTCAGAATGGCTTTGCTGCCGCGTCAGCAGCGGAACGGAAAAGGGGGAGAGAGAAAGCGTCCCGCCGCCGCTGCGGTTTATTCCTCTGCCTTAAAGGTGAGGACAGCCATCATCAGTTTTGCTTGCAGCCGTTCCCGAATGTCGTGGTCTACGCCAAAATAGACGTTCCCGCGCTCGTCGTACAGCTTCCGCATGGAGAGGCGGGCTATGTAGCCGCTGAAATGCTGCAAGACAATCTTCATGGCGTCCGGGTCGCCCTTTGTCGCTGCCACAATGACAGGATAAGGAACAAGGGCATTTTCCGGGTAGCCGGGTTCGTTACCATTCGTCCCATTCATCAGCATTTTCCTCCAGATATTTTCTTAATTTCTCAAAAGAGCTTGTCCGCCTGTACTGTATCGTGCTTCTCGACGTGTTGAACAGCTCCGCAATCTCGGTATCGTTCATTCCCTCGAAGTAATACAGCAATATGGCTTTGCGCTTTTCTTCCGGCAAAGTACGGATTGCTTCAAGAAGCAGCTTTGGCGTGATTTTCTTCCCGGCTTTCTCAAAGACGGTTTCGGCGGCTTCACGTTTGAAATATTCATCAAACGTATGAAGCTGCCGCGCTTCGTCTAAGGTCATGTCGGAAAAGGTCACTTCCTTTGCCTTGTGTCTGCGAAGTTCTCTATGGGTGTCGCAAGCTTCATTGTGCAATACCGTATTACAAAACTTCTGAAAAGCACACTGTTTGTAAAACTCCCTGCTATTAGGTTCCACATTCTCACCTCCTTTCTCGTTGGAAAGTTGGTGGTGCTTCCCCCCTTTTCGCGGGGCAATACGGCGTTTTTCAAAAACGCCGAAGATTTTTTGAAATTTCTTCAAAAATTTTTTGAACGTACAAAATGCGCCCGTCCGAAAAGCCCGGACGGGCGCATAGGCATTGTAAGCAGTATCCAGATGATTAGACAGTTCATATATATAAGCGTAGTTTCCCCCGGTGGTGGGCGGGCTTTTTTTGATAAGTCAATAACTGTCGGATTTTGTCGATATGCTTTTTGCTTCATGGCGGCTACCTCCTTTAGCCGCCGATTTCAACAGTGATACCGCGTCATTTCATTAGAAGATAAAAAGAAACGGCGGCTTTGATTTTTCAAAGCTGCTGCGGAAATCAAAGAACGACAAGCAACAGTTCTGATTTTGCTCCAATATGGTTATTAGGGGCACAAATTAAAATCAAAAAAGAGCCGATAACAGCAGTATTTCAAACTGCATATTATCGGCTCTGCGTCTGTGCGTCTGGCTCTTTTAATTAAATTATTTCTGTTGTTTTTTGGCTTTATTATATGTATTAGCTAACTGTCCACAAGCTGCTTTAATCTCTCTACCATGAGAAACTCTCATGGTAACTTCAAGTCCTGTTTGCTCTAATTGATGTTTGAACGCAACCATTTCTTGTTTTTGTGGTGCTCTAATTTTTGAATTACTCGTCGGGTTGTATTGCAGCACGTTAATCATAACATTTTTGCCCTTAAACCATTTTGCAAGTTGCCTTATATCTGAGGAACGGTCATTTATACCTGGTAAAAGCAAATACGCAAATACCACTTTTCGATTATGCCTTTGAGAATAGGACAATGCTTGCTTAACAACATCTTCAATAGCGTACATGTGCATATGAGGAATGATACAGTTTCTCGCAGCCTGTGTTGCTGCATGTAAAGATATTGTCAACTGAATTTTTAGATGTTCTTCGCGCAATTTTTTTAATTGATTAACTGGACCAACTGTTGATACGGTAATGCCGTCGGTTGGAAAGTTAAGTCCATTTCTATCTCGAAGAATATGGATTGCTGCAATCAAGTTGTCGTAATTGAATAAAGGTTCTCCCATTCCCATAAAAACGATACGATTTACTTTTTGACGTATCAATACAACCTGCTGCACAATTTCAGACGGTGTTAGATTACGAACAAAACCATTGCGTCCGGACTCACAAAAAATACAGCCAACAGAACAACCAACTTGCGTACTTACGCAAACAGTCCCACCATCTCGCCGTTTAATAAAAACCGTTTCAATATACCTGTTATCTTTCAATTCATAAACATACTTTTCAGTATCGCTACTTTTATAGACTTTTTTTGTTGATATTGATAGATTTTCTTTGTGAAATGGCTGTTTATACAATTCCGTATATAAGGCTCTTGCTTTATCCTCTCCAATTACTTCCGACATTTCTTTGTAAGTAAATCCGTATGGGTCATTCAATATTTCCGTAGGTGTACTTTTAGGTAAGTGTTTCATTTAAATATCCTTCCTTTTCAAAATTAAAAAGTTTGTTTTTCAGAGTTTTTGATTATGATTTCTAGTTTTTCAACATCAACGATATGCGTTAATTTACATTTAGGGCAGAAAAGAGGAAAATTTCTTAATACCGTATTATAAAATACTTGAACCCTCGTCTTTCCGTTACAAATTGGACATTTTATCCAATATTTTTCAAGCATAATATTTCTCCTTTTGCGCAAAAAAATGCAGGTCAATTCTCAACATGAGCATTGACCTGCATTTATACATATAATACTACAACAAAATTAAGGCATAGTTTTTATACTATGTCTATACGTCGTTAGTTTTGTTGTATAGCATACGCAAAATAAGCATGACAAAAAAGCCCATATTGAAAATGGGAAAAATCTTTTTTGATTTCAATGCTTATCGAATACGCATGCTATGTAACATAAACATTCCCCCCCTTTTATATAATATTATATACAAAAGCAGCTTGTTGTCAACATATATATATATGAATTATTTTGGCTAACTGATAGAACTACGTAGACATATCCAAGAAGAAAGGGGAACAGTAAAATGTAATAGGGTGAATAACTATGGCAAAAAGACCAGTACCACGATACGACTTTAAGGCTTTTGGGGCAGCGATAAAGGCAGCGCGTGAGGGATGCAAGGAGAGCCGCAAGAAAGTAGGCGACGAAATGTTTATCTCGCCGCGCTACCTTGCGAACATTGAGAACAAGGGGCAGCACCCAAGTTTACAGATATTCTTTGAGCTGATACAGCGTTACCATATATCCGTAGACCAATTCCTTTTAGAAACGCCGCCGGAGAAGAACACGCAGCGGCGGCAGCTTGACGCGCTTCTTGACGGTATGAGCGATACAGGCATACGGATTGTAACCGCAACGGCAAAGGAGATTTCCGAAGTCGAAAAAGAGGGCGAATAGGAATGTCCGACTTAAAACTGAACAGGATTTAGAAAGCGTTGTAATCTTTTTTGAGGTTGCAGCGTTTTTCTTTTGCGTAAGTTTGGCAAAATCGCTTTTTCTCCGTAGTAGGTGATAAGAGCCTAAAGGATAAAAACATTCGTAGCAAGCATAGGAAGCGGGTACCACTTCCGTATTTTCGCCCTCCCGCGCTGCGGCGCGTCGGTTGAAAATTGCTTGTTGGGAAGTGTCCCAAACCCTCGGAACGGAAAGGAAAGGAGCGAACACATGGACGGACGCAAAAGGACAGTGCAAATCAAATTCAGAGTGACGGAAGCGGAACGGGATTTAATACTGGAAAAAATGAAGCTCGTACCCACCCGGAACATGGCGGCGTATCTGCGGAAGATTGCCATTGACGGGTATATCATTCAGATAGACCACGCCGATATAAAGGCTATGACCGCAGAGATACAGAAAATCGGTGTCAACGTCAACCAGATAGCACGCCGCGTAAACGCGACGGGGAACGCATACCAAGAGGACATAGAGGAAATAAAGGGGGTGCTTGCGGAGATATGGCGGTTACAAAGATTAAGCCTATTAAAAGCACTCTAAGCAAAGCCCTTGACTATATCGAAAACCCGGACAAGACGGACGGGAAAATGCTTGTGTCCTCTTTCGGTTGCTCCTATGAAACGGCAGATATTGAGTTTGAATATACCCTGTCGCAAGCACTCCAAAAGGGGAACAATTTAGCCTTTCATCTGATACAGTCCTTTGAGCCGGGGGAAGTCGATTATCAGAAAGCCCATGAAATCGGAAAGCAGCTTGCCGACGCGGTAACAAAGGGGCAGCATGAGTATGTACTCACGACGCACATTGACAAAGGACACGTCCATAACCATATCATTTTTTGCGCGGTGAACTTTGTAGACCACCATAAATACAATTCCAACAAAAGGAGCTATTACGGCATACGGAACATGAGCGACAAGCTGTGCCGGGAAAATGGCTTGTCCGTTGTCGTCCCCGGCAAGGGCAGCAAGGGAAAGAGCTATGCGGAGTACCAGGCAGAAAAGACGGGTACAAGTTGGAAAGGCAAGCTGAAAACCACTGTTGACGCGCTTATCCCCCAAGTTTCCAGTTTTGAGGAATTGCTAACGCGGTTACAGGCGGCGGGCTATGAGATAAAGCCGGGGAAATATGTATCATGCCGCGCCCCCGGACAGGAACGCTTCACCCGCCTTAAAACCCTCGGCGCAGACTATACAGAGGAAGCCGTAAGGGAACGGATAGCGGGCAGACGGACAAAGGTGGCGAAAGCTCCCAGAGAGCAGCGCGGCGTGTCGCTGCTTATCGACATTGAGAACAGTATCAAGGCAGCGCAGAGTAAGGGCTATGAACAGTGGGCGAAAATCCACAATCTGAAACAGGCAGCTAAAACAATGAATTTCTTGACGGAACATAAGATTGAGCAGTACGCGGATTTAGTCAGCCGGATTGAGGAAATGGCAGCGGAAAGCGGACAGGCGGCAGACGCATTGAAGAACGCCGAAAAGCGGCTTGCGGAAATGGCGGTGCTTATCAAGAATGTTTCCACCTATCAAAAGACAAAGCCTGTCTATGACGCATACCGCAAGGCAAGGAACAGGGAGAAGTACCGCGCCGGACAGGAACAGGCAATTATCCTCCATGAAGCCGCCGTAAGGTCACTGAAAGCGGCGGGCATTGCGAAGCTCCCGAACCTCGCCGCGCTGCAATCGGAGTATGAAGCCCTCCAAGCGCAGAAAGAAGCCCTTTACGCCGACTATGGAAAATTGAAAAAGAAAGTCCGGGAATATGATATTATCAAGCAGAACATTGACAGCATTTTACAGGCAGACAGACAGCCGGAACGGGAAAAGGAAACAGAACGCGGATAAGGATAGCAAAATCCCCGCCGCTGTGCTATGATAGGGCTATCAAAAAGCAGAGGAGCGTTGAGCATGGAAAACCAGAAAATGCCGGAATATGAAACCATACGCGCCGCCGTTGCCGGGGAGAAATGGGCGGTGGAGAAAGTCGTGGATTGCTACAAGGACGAAATCGACAGGCTATCGACGGTAGCGGTCAGACAGCCAGACGGAAGCACGAAACAGGAAATCAACGAAGATATGCGCCAGTCTATCACAAAGAAGCTGATAGAAGCCCTCCCGCAGTTCCCGCTTGAAGAAATGGAAAAGGGAAATGTCAGATAGGCAAAAAAAGAACAGGGCGCGGAAGCCAGTATATGACTTCCGCGCCCTGTCTTTTTATGGGTGCTGTTTTCGTGAATGTTACGCAGTAGAACGCCATTTTCGGGGGTAAAGGTATAAAGTATCGCCTATCCGATTTTCACGCCCGGAAAGCCCTGTAAATCAAGGGATTTTCCGCACCTACTGCGTAACAGGGGTGCGTCTTTTCCTCATGCGCTCGGCAGCTTGTCTGCGGGTGATACGCTTCCGGCAGACGGGGCAGTATTTGACACTGTTAGAGGTTGACGCAAAGAACGCGCCGCACTCGGTACACTTCTTCTTGTCCCCTGTCTGGTAAAGCTCCGCATAGAGTAGCCTGTCGGCGGGAAGCACCGCAGCCCGGAACCACTTGCAGAGAAGCGAATAGGAAATGAGCTGCGGACAAACGCACTCGTCCCCGTCGTCCAGTAAGATACAGTTCCCGTTATCATAATTGCAGCACGTCCGGCGCACAAGGGCGTTGACTTTCCGGCTCTGGGGCGGCGTCAGCCGCTTAACCCCGTTCATACTTCATCAGCGGCGTAAATGGGAAGCTCTGCAAATTCCGCTTCGGTCAAAGCGTCCACTTTGGAAAGGGTGCGCTTTGCAAGCTCCCGCATATCCGCGTCCATGTAGGGCAGCGCGGCGTTGACATTCTCAATCAAAGCCCGCTTGCCGCCCTCGTTGTAAATGCTCAAAAGGTTTGTTTCTTCAACAGTCAGTCTAATCATGCTCATACCTCCATATCGTGATTTTTTGTTTTTGCCGCCGCCTTTTTCGGGGCGGTCTTTGCCTTGTCTGCTTTAAGCTGCGCCCGGATAGAGGGGCGGGGCTTCCTTATCTTCCTGTCCCGGTTCTCCCCCTTGTCAATCAGCGCATACGTCCCATGTCTGCCCTCGATTTTGGAAAAGGCAAGGGTCTTGTAGGGCAGCATGGAGAAAAGGCGGTCAGTGTCCTTTGTGGCTGCAAGCTGCATGAACGCCGGGGAAAGCTCTACCATGAAATGGGTCTTGTTGGGGCTGTTCGGCGTGTCGTGCCGCTTCATTTCCCGTACAATGCGCCGCGCTTCCGTTTCAATCAGCCCGTCCCGCAATGCGGCGATATGCGCCTTGAAATCCCCCGGCGGAAGCTGCTCCCGGCTGCGCCGTTCTTCCTGTAAGAGCGATTGCAGCGCGTCCGGGTCGTTGGGTACGGCTTCAAAGCGTTCAAACTTTCCAAGCTCATAATCGGGATTGCCGTTGAAAAACTGTCCGGCGGGTATCTCCCGTTCCCCATGCTCATAAATCAGCTTCACCGTATCGGCGGGCAGCTCCTTTTCCTTGACGCGCTCATAATGTTTAGCGTAGTCCAGTTCGTACAGATTGCCCTTGATTTTCCCGCGCTCCGTCCCCGTTAGCTCGATTGCATAGGCAAGGACGCGGTCGCTCGTCTGCTCCATGTAGAAACGCCATGTGTTGTGGGGCGCGGTGTCTTTGAGGAAAACGTCGCGCTCCCGGAAGCAATGCGTCCCGGACGGGCGGCAGAACCACAAAAGGGTCTTGTCCTCCTTGCGGGGGCTTGCCGCCGCCTTTGCGATAATCTCCTTGTCAATCTCCAAGTCGCTCTGGTAAAAGCCTGTGTTCTGCTTCATAACCGCATTGAGGGAAGCGAACAAATCCACGTTCTCAAATTTACTCTGTTTCGGCATGGGTCAGCTCCTTTCCAAATCCTGTAATTTCTGCTTTGCGTTTTTCTTCTGCGCCTTTTCCTTGTCAGCCCTAAGCTGCGCCCGGATAGAGGGCTTCTTTTCCGGCTTCGCTTCCTTGCCGCGCTCTTTGTCGGCTTTGACCGCGTTAGCCAGGTCAACAAGGGAAATTGTTTCTCCCGCCTTAACCTTTGCTTCCAGTTCGTCAACGGTAGGGGTGTTGTTGATGATACCGTCAAAGTTGTTGTCGTTCTGCTCTACGGTGTCCTCGATATGCTTCAAGGGGTTTGCCTTTTCCGGCTGCTCTGCGGCAACAGCAAACGCCCGCGTCCCGTTCCCCATAATCAGATACTTTCCGTCGTCCGACTGGTGGTGAAAGCCATATCCGGCGGCTTCTATCTGCTCCCGGCTCATGGCGGTCACATGGAAAGTCCCCCTCGGTGTCTGGATTGTTTCGCCCGTTGTCAGCTCGTCCGGGGTAAGCTGCTTCTGCTCCTGTAAAAACTCCGGCACTTGCCGGAAGCCTACGCTGTCAACGTAATGCGCGGTGTCCTGTCCGTTCTGATGAAGCACTACCACGTCCGAAACGGAAAGGCTGTGTCCCTTAAAATCTTTTGGGTGGTCGATATTGAAGCGGGTATAAATATCTTCAAGGGAAGTTTCCGGCGCAAGGGGCGCGGAATAGACAAGCTCATAGTTCGCTTTATCAACCACATTTCCCGCCGCCTGCAGGCGGTCGTAAGGCTCAAAGCGGAAGTCCCTTGTTTCGTCCCCGCCCTTTATCTGGTAAATGGAAAAGGTGTCCTTGTCCTGTCCGGTGGTCTGCGCCGTTTCCTGTGCCTTTGCGTAAAGCTGCTTTACGTCGCCCTCGGTCAGCTCGCCGCTTTTGAGCTGCCCCATAAGCTCGCGGCATTTCTCCGGCGTTCCCGTATAAAGCACGTCGCCCATTTTCGCCCGCCCGTTCTCCTGTGTCACATAGGCTTGCAAGAGGTGGCTGTTTTCCCGGCTGTCGCTGTAAGGGTTCCGGCGCACTCTGTAAATCGTTTCCGGGGTAAAGGCTTCTTTCGGGGCTGCTTCCGGCTTTTCTTTCCCGGCTGTATCTGCTTTTTTCGGGGCTTCCGGCTGTGGCGCGGCTTCTTGTCCCTCTCTGGTGGGCTGCTCCTGTCCGGCGGTCTGCTCCTTGTCCTGTGCCTTTTGCAGCTCCGCAAAATTCGCGTCTATGGAATTGATAATCTCGGCGGCTGCGCTGCGTATCGTTTCAAGGGAGCTTTTCAGCTCGGACAGCTCCCGCCCGCTGCTCCACCCGGCGACATAGCCGAAAGAATAGTCCGACGTGTCAAGCCCGTAATGTTGGCAGACGGTATAGGCGACGCTTTCCGCTTCGACTTCGCGGGTGCGGCGGTCAACGCGGGGTTGCTCGTCCTTTGGCGCGTTGAGGTCAATGTCGTGCAGCTTCGCATGGGCGATTTCGTGAATGGCGGTCTTTAAGGTCTGTAATTCGCTCATGCCCTCGTTGATAGCAATGCGCTTGTCCTCCAAGTGGTAGTAGCCATGAGAGCCGCCCTCGATATTCTCAAAGGCGATAGGAACGGGGGAAGTCTTTTCAAGGGCTGCGAAAAAGTCCTTATAGCGGTCAACGTCGCCTGTCAGTTCGTCAACGGCAATGTCCGGCAGTTCCTTTCCCTCGGTCTGGGAAACGTCAAAGACGGATACCACCTTGTAGGCGGGTATGGTGATTTCCTTTTCCTCGGTGACGGGCTTTCCGTCCTTGCCGATTATGGGCTTCTGCGTGTGCGGGTCGATTTTCTGCATTTCCTGTTTGATTTTATAGGGCGACGGGGCAATGATTTTAATTCCCTTTTGCCCTCTCATCACATTTCGCTCAAAGTTGTTCTTCCAAGCGGAAAAGCCCGCCAAAAGGGAAGCGTCCGGCTTCTGCATGGCGATAAGGACGGTGTTTCGGAAGCTGTAATTATGGAATTTTGACATGACTTTCAGATATTCCTTGTAACGCTCGCTGTCAAAGAGTTCCGTAATGCCCTGTTCCAGACGGTCGGTAATCTCTTTTAATTTCTCGGCGGGCTTCCCGGCTGTCAGCACGATAGGGATAACCGGGTGCGGCTCCTGTGGCTGCTCTGCGGCGGTTCGGGCGGTCTGCTCTGTGGCGGCTGCGTCCATAAAGGTCTTGTCCTGTCCGCCGCGTTCCGGCTGTGGGAAGCTCATAACGCGGTATTCTTTGGGTATCTCGTTTTCCGTTCCCCGATACCATTCGGTAAAGGTGTTCTGATTGTTATAGATATAGCCCTGTTCGGTAAACTGCCCCTTATCCTTGCTAACTGCGTCCCGCCCGTATTCTTCATACTTGAAATATTTCTTTGCTTCTTCGGGAAGCTCCAGCTCGTCCAGTTCGTCGATAAGATAATAACCGTAATCTTCTTCGCTGCGGACAGTGGGATAGAGCCAGTAACAGTCAAGGTTTTGTGCAAGGTTGATAAGGTCTTTCATGCTTCCGGCATACTCGCCATGTGTAACCGCCGCCGCAAATTTATCCTTGTCCCCGTCACTCTGCATTTCCAGAAGTTTTCCAAAATAATTCAGCTCGTCCATGCTTGCGCTTTGGATAACGGAAAGCGGCAAGTCAAAGGGGCAGTCCTCCGTAGAAGAATACCCGTTGATGAAAAAATCCTGCGGATTGTCTGCGGTAATGCCGACGCTTTCCATAGCCGCATGAAGCTGCTCTGTTGTGGTCGGCATGGGAAGCCACACGCCGCCCGGTTTGCCTGTTTCAAAGCGGCTGCGGCTGTCGATAAGAATTGAAAACTGCTCGTTTATGGTTTCACGCTCCTTTCTCTGTTCGGTGTCCTGTGGCGGCTCTGCTGTGGTGGGGGCTGCTTTTTCAGCGGTAGGCTGCGCCCGTTCCTCGCCCTCGATAGCATAGCCCGGTAAAAGCTGCCCGTTTACTTTGAAATGCTCTGCATACTCTGGCGGGATAGGCGGCGATACCTCGGTGAATAAATGCTGATAGGCTTTGATACGCCCATTCAGATATTTTTCCATAGCTGCCTTGTCTGCAAAGACTTTCCTTTCCTGTCCGGCGATTTTTGCCTGTCCGTAATTGTGGGGGCTGTTGGTGTAAATACTCCATGAAAGCGTCCACGAATAGGGAATGGATTTCTCTTTTTCCCTGTCATACCGGGTATTCTCGGATATGTGGTAGCGCATTTGGTAGACGCGGTTGCTGATGTGCTTCCCGTAGTCCGTAGCTTCCCACTGGTTCGCGGTATGCGTAGCTTCGGGTGTCCTCACATACTCAATGGCTTTGTCAATGGCAAGGGTCTTTCCCGCCTGTTCGTCCCATGCCGCCGCCTGTTCTTGCAAGGCTTCAAAAGCTGCCTGTTCAGCCGCCGCGTATTCTTCCCGCAATGCCTGTAACTGTTCTAAGGGCAGGGCGGTAAGCCCGGAAAGGTCAGCGGTCTGTTCCTCAAAATAAATATTTCGCTCTATCCGCATACTGTCAGCCGGGTCTAACTTGTCACGCTCAAACATGGAGTAACCTTTTTTCTTTTCCATTCATTCGCTCCTTTCTGAAATGGCGGCGCACCGCCGCGCTTTTGGGGTTCGCCCCGTACTACGGTGGGCTGTGCGTTATGCCAACAATTTTTTCATTTTTTTAGAGGGTTTGGGAAACTTCCCAACAAGCAAAATCCCCGTCCGGCGCGTCAGCGGCAGGACAGGGATTTACGGAAGTGGGTACCCGCTTCCTATGCTTGCTATTCAAGTTTTTAGTTCTTCTGTACTTCGATACGGTAGTTGACGTATTTCCCGCCAGTGTCAGCCAGAACGATAGTTCCGTCATAGGTCTTGCCTGTTTTCGGGGAATAGAGCTTCTTCACATTCACTTTGCCGGATTTAAGGAGCGCGGCGGCAATCTTCGCGGAAAAAGCGGTCTTGCGTTCCTCGAAAAAGCGGTCATTCTTCCACATGACAAAGGCACATTCTTTGTTGCTGCAATAATAGTTTTTCTTCCCCTCATGGACGGGGGAACCGCAACGGGGGCATTTGCCGACAGAGGGCTTTTCCTCCCGGAACAAATCCTTTTTCCCGTCCAGTGCTGCGGCGTGTGTCTGCACAAGCTCCCGCGCCATAGCTTCAATGCCGGACAGAAATTCGCCGGGGTCTGCGGCTCCCTTTGCTATCTGCGTCAGATTGTTTTCCCATTCTGCGGTAAGCTGCGGGGAAGTGAGCATATCCGGCAAGACTGATATAAGGGCGGCTCCGTTCTGCGTGGGGATAAGCTGCTTCCCCTTGCGCTCTGCAAAGCCGCCCTTTACCAGTTTTTCAATGACGGCGGCGCGGGTGGCGGGAGTGCCAAGCCCCCGGCGTTCCGCGTCCGGGTCGGTGTCCCCGTTCCCGGCTCGCTCCATAGCAGAGAGAAGCGACGCTTCGCTGTGGGGCTTCGGCGGCGTTGTGGTATGCTCCGTTACTTTTGCGGCGGGGTTAGGAAAGTTCTGTCCCTCGGAAAGCTCCGGCAGCGTCACGCCCTCATTTTCCCCGTCCTCTGCTTCGGGCTTATCTTTCAGCGTCGCCCGGTATCTGCGTTCAAGCTCTTTCCAACCCTCCGCAAGTACGGTCTTTCCCCTTGCGGTGAAGTCTGTCCCGGCGCATGAGAAAACCGCCGTAACCGCTTCATAAATATGCGGCTCGGCGGTGGCAAAAAGCAGACGCGCCCCCGCAAGGGTAAGGATATTCTTCTCGCTTTCCGGCAGCGCGTCCGGGTCAGCCTTTGCAAGCTCCATAGTGGGAATGATTGCGTGGTGGTCTGATACTTTCTTGCTGTCTAATACCTTTGCAATCTCCGGCGTGAAGTCCGCGCCCGCCATAAAGGGGAGCTTTTCGCAGAGCAGCGCGATAATGTCCGCTGCGGTGCCGCCCATGTCGTCAGTAAGAAAGCTGCTGTCCGTCCTCGGATAAGTAAGGAGCCGCTTTTCATAAAGGGATTGTGCAAGGTCAAGGGTCTGCTTTGCGGTGTAACCGAAAATGCGGTTCGTTTCCCGCTGCAAAGAGGTAAGGTCAAAGAGCTTTGGCGGGGCTGCGGTTTTCTTCTCTCTGGTAAGGGAAACGCATACCGCCTTTCCCGCTTCGCAAGCCCCTTTCAGCGCGTCGGCTTCTGCCTTGTCCGAAATCCTTTCGCTTGCCGCGTCCGCGCCGGATAAATCAAGGCGAACATGATAATATTTTTCTTTCTGGAAATGGGAGATAGCCGCGTCCCGGTCGGTGAGCATTTTTAAGGTCGGGGTCTGGACGCGCCCCACGTTCAAGGTCTTTCCATACAGGCAGGAGAAAAGCCGGGTGGCGTTAATGCCGATAAGCCAGTCAGCCTTTGCGCGGCAGAGGGCGGACGCAAAGAGCGCGCCATAGTCCCGCCCGTCTTTGAGGGAAGCAAAGCCCGCCTTAATCGCCCCGTCCTCCATTGAAGAAATCCACAAGCGGCGCATGGGCTTCTTGCAGCCCGCCACTTCGTAGACAAAGCGGAAAATCAATTCACCCTCGCGCCCCGCGTCACACGCATTTACCACTTCGGAAACGTCGGCGCGGTGCATAAGCTCTTTAATGGTTTTGAATTGCTTCCCCTTGTCCGGGTCAACGGCGTACTGCCATTCCTCCGGCAGAATGGGTAAGCTGTCAAAACTCCATTTTTTATATTGCTCCCCGTAGGCGGCAGCTTCCGCAAGCTGTACCAAATGCCCGACGCACCATGAAATGAGGTAGCCGCCGCCCTCGATATACCCGTCCTGTTTCCCCTTAATGCCAAGCGCGGCGGCGATAGTCTGCGCCACGCTCGGCTTTTCTGCAATCACAAGTCTAAATGCCATGAAAAAATCCTCCTTTCAGCGTTCCGGCGCGGTGTGCTTCTTCTCCTGTGCCTGTTTCAGACAATAGCCGATACAGGGGGATTGCGCCTTATAAGGGCAACGCATACACGCCGGGGATTTTGGAACGGGCGGCGCACTGTCACGCCGCCCGGTGGGTCTTTGTACCATCATTTTTTCTAAAGGGTTTTCGGTAAAAAGCGTCATGCTTCCTCGTCCTCCTGTTCTTCATCAGAAAGCCCGTCCCCCTCGTCCTCGTCGTAATCGTCAAAATCGAAATCTTCAAGGTCGGTGTCGCCCTTGACGTTCTGCTTTGGCTTCATAAACTTAAAATAATAGAACGCGCCCCCGCCGCCAAGAAGTGCCACGACAAGGAAAAGCACAAGCCCGCCTGTATTGCCTTTCTCTTTGGGCTGCTCTGTTGGTTTCTCGGTTTCCGGCTCCGCTTCCTTGCCGCTGCAAGCGGTCATGTTGTCCTTGCAGACAGGGCAGCTCACATTTACCTTTCCGGCTTCGCATTTATCGGTGCAACTGCAAACGGCGGGCGGGGCTGCTTCGGTGCTTCCGTCCTCCATGAGTGCCATAAGGTCGGCTTCGTCCACTTGATTAAGGAAATGTACGGTGTCCTCGCCCTCGTCGTCCCGGTCGATAAGGATATAAAAGTAATTGCCGTTTTTGGTCGTCACTGTGATAAGCTGCTTGTTGCCGCCGAAATCGTCTACAAGGGTCGCGTTCCCGTCCGGGGTAAGGGGTTCTTCCTTTTCGGGTTCCTCATAGACAACGCCGCTGTCGTCGGTCGCGTCCTGTCCCTCCGGGGTCTGTGCAAAGGCGGTGACGGAAAAGCCGCCCGTCAGCATGAGGGCGGCGCAGAGTGCGGTCAAGGTTCTAAGGATTTTCTTATTCATTCTCGGTGTCCTCCATTTCTTCGGTGTCGTGGTCTGCGGGTTCTGCGGGGTAGCCCGGCGCGGCTTCCATGCCCGGAATACCGCCGCCGGAAAGCATAGCGGAAAGCTCATGCGGGGAAAGGCGCATGGAGCGCACAAGCTGTACGATTTGCAGGTTTTCCGCTTCGGTTTTCTGCGCTTCAAGCCCCCTTAATCTGTTCTGGTACTCGGTGATTTTCTCGCGGGTCTTTGCAATCTCTTTGTCGATACGTTCAATTTTGTTCATAGCCATCAATAAATTTCTCCTTTCTTTGCTCAAAAATATGTTAATTCCAGTTCATCAGCCCATAGCCTTTGATACAGGAGTAATTGACGGGGTAGCTCTTTATCTTGCAGGCGTCGCCGGAATTGCCCTCGACGGTATAGACGCGCTCCCCGTCCGTTCCGATAACAAGCCCCACATGGTCTGCGCTCCCGTCCCCGTCCCAGTCGAAAAAGATAGCGTCGCCGGGGGCGATATTCTCATAGCCCCTCGCGCCCCATTGCCCGCGTGACTGGAACCAGGGTACGCCCTGTGACTGGCACCCGGCAAAGCGCGGCTCGCTCTTTCCGGCTTGATTGTAGCACCATGAAACGAAACAGGCGCACCATTCCACGCGGCTGTTAAATCCGTACCAGCTCCAAAAGGGTCGCCCGCCCACGTTGCCGACTTGCCGCTTCGCAAGGTCTACAACGGCGGTGTTGCCGGGGCGTGTGCCGTTTACAAGCTGTACGCCGCTTAAATCCTCGGACGCGCCCATATCGGGGGAGCCGCCGCCGAAAATCAGCGGTTTGTTTCCGCTTGTTTCCAGATAGACGCGGTACATTTCAAGCTGCTGTGGCGTTAGAAGTTCCTCCGCAATCTCGGAAATGGGCTTGTTCGTCAGCTTCACGTTGAGGATATGGTACTCGTAGGGTACTTCCTCGGTGGTCGTTTCCCCTGTTTCCGGGTCTGTGCTTGTTTCTGTGCGGTAGCGGATTTCCGTTTCTTCTGTCAGCGTCAAAGTGTACTGCATGGCAAAGACGCGATTTAGCTCTGCCTGTGCGCTCTGCGGGGTGTAGGTCTGTAAAAGGGCGGTGAGGTAGGACGCTAACTCATGGGGGTTATGCCCGATACTGTCAAGGTCATAGCGGTATTCGTCATAGCCGGGGTGGGTGCTTTCGATATTGTCAATCTGCTGCTGAAGCTCGTTTTCCTTTGCGGCGTAATTGTTCTCCGTCGCCACAAGGTCGCTGTCCTCCGACGTGTAGGAAGTCCCAAGTATGCCGTTCATCAAGCCGGAGAACATGGAACCGCAAGAGGAAAGCCCCGCCGATACCATGATGAATAAGAGTAGCGCGGCAACGGCGATACATACGCCCGCCGGGTGCCGCCCTACAAAAGCGATTGCCTTTTTTGTTTCCTCGGCGGTCTTTTTTGCCGCCTTGCGGGTGTTCTCTGCGGCTTTCTGCGCCGTTTTTGCGCCGCCTTTCCTTGCCGACTTTGCATACTGCCGCTTGATTTGCTGCTTCTGCATGAAGCGGGAAAGGGGATTGCCCGCAATCTGCGGATTGTCATGCAGGGCTTTATGGTACTGAAAATCCACATTCGCCTTGAACGCCGCTTTCTCTGCCTTTGCCGCCGCCCGGTAGGGTTTGAGCTTGTGGCTGTGGTAGCCCTCCTTGACTTTCCGCGCCCCGTACTTTGCGCCGCGCTCTGCCAGTTCTTCGGATTTGTGCGCCCCCTCAACGCCGGAATTGTCCTTTTCAACGGAATGTATCTTGTTGTGGACGAAAATACCCGCTTCCTGTGCGGGGCGGGATAGCGGGTTATTGTGGGGCTTATTCTTTCCTATGGGCTTTTCCTGTTCCTCAAAATGTAGGCGGGTCTTGCCTTTCCCGGTGGCTTCATCAAAGGTGCGCTCCCGTACAAGTTTCTTTTCTTTGGGGATAGCCGCCTTTGCCGCGTCCAGACGGTCGGCTGCTTTGTCCGATTTTCGGATATACCTTTCAAGCTCCGGCGTTGCCCGTTCCTCGTCGGTAAACTGCAAGCGGGAAGATTTTTCTTTTGCTGTGGCTTCTGCCTGTGCTTTCCTCGCCGCCTTTTTGCTCGCCTTTCTGGTACGCGCCCCGTCGATACGTTCCAAGACGCGCTCGGCTGCTGCGGTGTCCTGTTCCCGTTCTGCCCCCGGCGCATGGGGAAGCGGCGGCGTGTCGGTTAAGGGCGGGGAAGTTGCGCCGCCCGGTAGGGGCTGCGCTGCCTGTTCCGGCTGCGGTGGGGCTTCGGTCTTTGCAAAGTCCGCGTCCCTTATCCGCTTGCTGATACGTTTCTTTTTCCCGGTAGCGGCGTTTACCTCGACAGCCCCCTCGCGGGTCATTTTCTGCGTGACTTTTTCACGCGCCTTATATTGTTTTATGTGTCTGTCCCTCCAATCCGCGCCCTTGCAAGGGCGCAATACTCGGCGTTTATCTCAATGCCTATATAATGCCTGTCAAGCTGCTTTGCGGCTGCCCCCGTCGTGCCGCTGCCGAAAAAGGGGTCAAGCACAACGCCGCCTTTCGGACAGCCCGCCTTGATACAGGTTTCGGCAAGTTTTGGCGGGAACGCGGCGAAATGCCCGCCCTTGTAGGGAACGGTATTGATAAGCCACACGTCCCGCCTGTTCCGCATGGTCGGCATGAGGGCTTCGTCGTAGTAGCTGCCGCTTCGCGCCCGGTTAAGCCCCTGTACGTTCCCCTGTCCGGGTACTTCGTCCGCATATTTCTGTCCCGCGCTGCGCCCGGTGCGGTACCGCGCCGCCGTTGTGGGGGCTAACGGCTCGGCTATGGCGGCTGCGTCATAAAAATACTTCTTTGACTTCGTAAGCAGAAAGATATGTTCATAGCAGCGGGTAGGGCGGTCTTTCACGCTCTCCGGCATGGGGTTTTCTTTCTGCCAGATAATGTCGCTCCGTAAATACCACCCGTCAGCGCGTAGGGCAAAGGCTAAAAGCCAAGGGATACCGATTAAGTCCTTTTGTTTGCAGCCGGAAACGCGGTTGTTTCTTGCAATCTGCTGTCCGTTTCTGCCTTTCGGGTTCTTCGGGTCTGCATGGTAGCCTTTATTTCCTGTGCCGCAGTAGGTGTCCGCGATATTCAGCCAGAGCGTACCGTCAGAACGCAGTACCCGGCGCAGCTCGCGGAAAACCTCGGTCAGCCTGTCAATGTACTGCTCCGGCGTGTCCTCCCGCCCAATCTGCATATCAAGCCCGTAATCCCTAAGCGCATAGTAGGGCGGGCTTGTGACGCAACAGTGTACGCTTTCCTCTGGAAGCTCCCGCAAGGCATAGAGCGCGTCCCGGTTGATGATTGTGTCAGTTTTCAGCCCGTTCATGCTTCGCCCACTTCCTCCGGCTTCGTCGTCATTACCCGGTAAAGCTCGGTGTCTTTCGGGAAGCGGTCTACAAAGGGCAGCACCACGTTCCCGTAGAAGATAAGCCCCTCGCCCGCTTCGGTGTGGGTGACATACTTCATCTGCTGCGGGGAGATGTTGAGCTGCTTTGCAAGGATAGCCCGGTCGCCCGCCGCCTGATTGAGCATGAGGACAAAATCAGAGTTTTCAAAGATATTCTCCACTTCGCGGGAAGCAAGCAAATCTTTGACGTTCTGCGTGATTGCTGTGGGTATGCCGCCCCATTTTCTGAAACGCTTCCAGATTTCAACGGAATAGGCGGCGGTCTGTTCCTCTTTCAAGAGAAGATGAAATTCGTCCATAAAATACCGGGTGGATTTCCTTTCTGCCCGGTTGACGGTGACGCGGTTCCATACCTGGTCCTGCACAATGAGCATACCTAATTTTTTGAGCTGCTTCCCAAGCTGCTTGATGTCAAAGCAGACAAGGCGGTTTGAAAGCTCTACATTCGTCCTGTGGTTAAAGACGTTAAGGCTCCCGGAAACATAAAGCTCCAACGCCGCCGCGATACGCGCCGCTTCCGGCTCCGGCTGCTTCAAAAGCTCGTTGTAGAGGTCGCCCAAGATAGGCATTTTCTCCGGGTCGGGGTCTGCAAGGAAAGGGCGGTACACGTTCCTAACAGCGCGGTCAATGACGGTCTTATCGACGGGCTGCAAGCCCTCCTTGCCGCCTATGACAAGCTCGCAGAGGGAGAGGATAAAGTCGGATTTCAGCGCAAGGGGGCTGTCGTCCTCGCTGTAATTGAGGTTAATATCCATAGGGTTCACATACTGGGGCTTCCCGTCAATGCCCTTGCCCGTAGGCGATAACCGTATCACTTGCCCGTCAAGCCGCTGCACAAGGGAAAAATACTCTGCTTCCGGGTCGCAGATAATTATGTCGTCGTCGGTAATGAGGAAAGCGTTTGTCATTTCCCGTTTGGCGGCAAAGGATTTCCCGCTTCCCGGCGTACCCAAGATTAAGCCGTTGGGGTTCTTTAGCTGCTTGCGGTCGCAGAGTATCATGTTGTTACTAAGGGCGTTTAAGCCATAGTACAAAGCCGCGCCCGTCTGAAAAAGCTCCTGCGTGATAAAGGGGATAAAGATAGCGGTGCTTGACGTGGTAAGCCCTCTTTGAATGGGGATAAGGTTCTCCCCAAGCGGTACAGAGGACATAAGCCCCGCTTCCTGTTGGTAGTCAAGGCGGGTTAAGGCGCAGTTGTTCTTCTGTGCAATGCCCGCCGCCGCGAATACGTCATTTTCCAGTTTCCTTTTTGTGTCTGCCATGTTCACCACAAGGAACGTCAAGAGGAACATTCTTTCATTCCGGCTCTGCAAGTCCTGTAAGAGGTTCTTCGCTTCGCTGCCGAAAGTGGCAAGGTCGGACGGGATTATATCCATGTCGTAGCCGCTGCGTACCGCTTTTTTCTGTTCTTCGATTTTCATTTTGTCAAGGTCGGTGATTTTCCGCTTGATTGTCTTTATGGCTTCGGTCTGGTCGATACTGTGGATATGCAGATTGACGATAACGCCCGTTTCCAAGTCCAGAATGTCAGATAAGATACGGTCGTTTAATTCCGGCGCAAGGATTTCAAGGAATGAAACCGCGCCGATTTTGCGCCCCATGCGGAAATACCGCCCCTCGCCAAAACGGAAAGAGGACGGGGCGATAAAGTCCTTTGTGGAAAGCCCGGACGGGGCAAGCCATGAAAAATCAAAGGCAAACTGCCCGCCCTCCGGGTGGAAAATGCCATGCAGCATTTTAAGGCGTTCATAGCCTGTCATGGGGCGGGCAGACACGCCCAAGAGCTTAAAGTTGTTGAGTACGTCCGTTTCGATACGGGCAAGGCGGGATTTCGCCGCGCCCAGACTGTCGGCTTCAATGGCAAAGGTGATATATTTTGCTTTGACAAGCCCGTTGTTGCCCTTTGCAAGCTGGTTTTTCAGCATATCCCGGTATTCTGTGCGGATAGAATTGAAAGCGTCCTCCTGTGCCGGGATATTGACCGCCTTTTCCGCTTCGCCGCGCTGCGTCCCCTGATTGATGAAAGAGAGCTGCACCGAAACGGAAGCGTCAAAGTAGTTGAGGAAGTCGCACCAGTTCTCAAAAATGGCGGTCTTGTCGTCTGCCTGTGCAAGCTGATAGTTAATATCTTCAAAGGCGACGGTCTTTGAGTATTTCCGTCCCGTAACCTTGCAGATACCGTCCGGGTACATCTGGATATAAGGGATTGTCTGCTGCGCGGTGTGCGCTTTCCCGTCGCCCTTTGCCTGTCTGATGATTTCCGCAATCTGCTTTTTCTCGGCGCGGGTGAGCTTGCGGGGCGGGTTAGGCTTTGCGCTTCCCGCCGCGCTGTTTCTTCGTGTTTCCTTTTGCAATCGCTGATACCTCCTTTTCAAGTTTTCTCTGCCGTTCTAAGACGGAATAAAAGTTGTCTGTCCTGTATGGTCGTTCTTTGGGGGCTATGAATTTCGTCTGAATGATGTTCTTCACCACCACTTCAAGGGGCTGTCCATGCTTCTCATACATGGCAAAGAGGAAACAGGGCAGCATGACGGCAATCATAGCCATAGACGCAAGGCTTGTGCCTGTGCTGTCTTTGAGCAGAAAGAAAAGCGGCAAGCCGAACAGGAGAGCCGCCGCAAAACATACAATCTGCCGTTTGGTAAGGTTGAACGCTACTTTTGTCTTGACTTTGGATAAGTCTTTGGGTACGGGTACATACGCCAAGTGAAAACCTCCTTTCTCTGGGTTTGGTGTTGCTGTAACTTCCCATAAGGGTAATCAAGGCAAAGGTCAATCTATGCCCTTTGCCCGCCCGTATTATATGGGGGTTATCCGCGTCAAGGTCGGGTCGTATTTTCGCCGCTTCGCTCTGAAAATCTCCACCCTGCCCTTGACACGCCGCTAATGCGCGGAGAATATCGACTTCGCCAGTGCGCCGGATTTGAACAGGGAGAAACAGAGGATAACGGTATAGGCTGCAAGGGAGAATATCGCGCTGTGCAGATTGTCCGCTATTATCATGTTGTTTACCAGAACCGCGTAAATGCCGACGCATATCATAATGAGGAAGCCTTGAAAACCGATAGCGAACAGGGATTTGAGGTAGTTGTTTCCTATCTGCCCCCATTCCCGGTTCGTCATTGTTGCAAACGGGATAGGCGATACCGAACAGTAAAGGTAAATCTCTATCATGCGCCCGTAGAGGATAACGGTTATCAGTACGGACATGATTTTCATGCACAAGCTCACAAGGCTTGTTTCCATGACAAGTAAGAGCAGTTCGGGGATTTCCATAGCGTCAAGCCCGTCCTGCATGGAAGCAAGGGCGGCGGCAACATCAATCTCTGTGCTGCCGCCGATTACCCCCGCCGCGCCGGAAACAACGTGCTGCGCCATATCGAACACCGCCATAGTGATGTCAAAGGTGTGCGTCACAAGGTAGACTGCCACAAACGCCTTGAACACCCACTTGAAGAACATGGAAGTGTCAACGTCGTGCATATTGTTCTTTTCCGTTACCATGCTGATAAGCTCATAGCATAGGACGTAGGTAATGACAAGCCCCGCAATGGGTACGATTACATTCTCACTAAGGGTCTGTATCATGGAGAATATATTTGCGTTCCACCCTTGCGGGGTCTGCCCTACCTCTGCGGCGATAGTGCCGACTTTCTCGTTTACGTCCCCGAACATAGTTGACAGATTACCGTTTATGGCTCCTATGAGGATTTCCTTTATCCATTCGTTAATCGCGTCAAGTATGCTCTGCATAAGCCTTTACCCGCGCTTCTTAACCGAACAAGCCGGAAAGCAGCGGTACAAGGGTCATGCCGATAAGGGCAACGCCGCCGCCCGCCATAAGCTGCTTCATGCCCTGGCTCTTCGCGCCCGGATTGTCGTTGCCGTAGCCCTCCATGAGATTGATAACGCCCCAGATACCAAGCCCGGCTCCAAGTGCTACAACAAGGGTCTGCAAAACGTCTACTGCGCTATTGAAAAATGCCATAAATAAATCCTTTCTGCCGCGTCTGCGGCTGTCCGGCAAGCGGACAAAAGGCGGTCAGCGTATGCCGCCGCATAAAAAAACCGCCCTCTGGTAAAGGCGGCTGTCCCCGCGCTGCGTAAGTTCTGCGGCGCGGCGGTATTCAGTTGTAGGGGGGTGCGGCTCCTGCCGCTGTGTGCTGCGCCGGAAAGTAGGGGCGCGTATCATGTAGCCGATATTGATATATGTGATTGCTTCGATTCCTCCTTTCGGTGTCCCGCTGTGCTGCCGGACGGGTATTATTCAGACTTGCGGGAAGTGAATAGCTTGCATAGCAAGGTGTTCGCTTCCCGCAAGTTCACAAAGGGGTAGCTGCCGCAAGGCAGCGTAGGGGAAGTGTAGCTTCCCCTGTCCCCCCCTCCCCGGCGGTCTGCCATGCTGTCACTGTTGAGGGATAAGCCCCCGGCGCGTGACATACTCCGTTGCAAAACGGCGGTGTTCCGCTTCCTTTTCCCGCCAATACTCCCATAATGCAGCGTCGGCGGCTTCCGCAACATTCATTAAAAACCGTTCAAGCTGCTTTTGTTTTTCCTCTGCGCTACGTTTCCTCATGGTCTGCGTCCTCCTGTAAGTCTGCTGCGTCAATCTCGTAATAGTCAAAAACCTCGTCGGGCTTGACAATGGCGGGGCGGCGTTTAAGGTGCTTTTCCATGTCAAAGGCGTTCTTCGGGTCTGCGTCGGATAGGTACTTGTATTTCGGGTGTTTCGTTATGTCGAATTTGTCCGAAAAGAACGGGCGCACCCCGCGTAGCTGCAAGATACATTTCCCTCCGTCCATGACTGCGATTTCATCTTCCGTCATAAGCTGCTTTCCCAATTTCTGATAGTTCAGCCCATGCGAAAGCTCCCGCCCCCTTGTTTCGGAAGTGTTGAAGCTGTCTATCGTTTCCTTGCCTAAAATCTCCGATATTTCTTTGAGCGTGGTTTTTTCCTTGCCGCCCAAGAAAAGCGTGGTGTCGCAGTTGCCGACTATGGTATCGGCGTTGTCCTTGTAGATTGCCTTTAGCTGTGACTGGCTCTGCAAGATGATTGACGCGGAGATTTCCCGGCTCCGTATGGTTGCGATTAGTTTCTCAAATTTGGGGATTTGCCCGATATTCGCAAATTCATCAAGTAAGCACCGTACATGGACGGGAAGCCGCCCGCCGTATTCATCATCTGCTTTGTCGCACAAGAGGTTGAATAGCTGTGTGTAGAGAATACTCACGACAAAGTTAAAGGTGTCGTCGGTGTCGCTGATAATCACGAAAAGGGCGGTCTTTCTGTCACCTATGGTGTCAAGCTCCATTTCGTCGGTTTCCATAAGCTCCCGCAGCTCCTTAATGTCGAATGGGGCTAACCTCGCGCCGCATGAGATAAGTATGCTTTTTGCGGTCTTGCCCGCCGCCAGTTTGTATTTTTTGTACTGCTTGACTGCAAAATGTTCCGGGTCTTTTTCTTCCAGACGTTCAAACATGAGGTCAACCGGGTTCTGGAAATCCTCGTCGTCCTCGCGGGCTTCCGACGCATTTATCATTTCAAGCAGCGTCGTGAAGTTCTTCTCGTCCTCTGGGGCTTCATACCAGATATAGCCGATTAGTGCGGTGTAGTAGAGCTTTTCCGCTTTCACCCAGAAATCCTCGCCGGATTTTTCCCCGTCGCCTTTGGTGTTGGCGATAATGGTATTGACTAATTTCAAAATGTCCTTTTCGCTCCGCAGATAGGCAAAGGGATTGTATTTCATGGATTTTTTGAAGTTAATCGTATTTAGCACTTTGATACGGTATTTGTACCGCTGCAACATTTTCCCGGTTTCCAAAATCAGTGTTCCTTTCGGGTCAGTGACGATATACGACGTTGGAAAATCCTTTGACGTACATTGCATGAGCGACGGTTTCACAAAGAACCGGGTCTTGCCGCTGCCGGAACCGCCGATTACAAGAATATTTTTGTTTCTTGCGTATTTCGGCTGCTTCGGGCGGCTGTTCATGGTGAGCCGTTCCGTCTGCGTTAAGGGGATATTGTTCTCAAATACCGGGTCTGTGTACGGCTTTATGTCGTCAGCCCCGCCCCAACGCGCCGAACCGTATTCTGTCCCGCGGCGGTATTTCTTCGCGTTCTTGCCTTTGGTGTAGATAATCAGCCGGACAATGACCGCCCCCGCAATGCCGATAAGTAAGTCTGCCGGGTGGAAGCTCGGCGCGATACTGGAAAAGGCGGTGGTAAAACCGTCCCCAAGATGTAGCAGCTTTGCGCTTGCGTCCGCGCCGGGGGATAGACGGACAGCCGCGCCCACTTTATCAAAGAGCCAGACAAAGAGCAGATACGGGAGATTTAGGATAAGCAGCTTCTTGATTTCCGGCTTCATAGCGATACCTCCCTGTCCTTGTTCTTGACCTTTGCCCGTTCCGCGTTCTTGCCCTGTGCGGCTTCTTTGAGCGTAGAGAGCAGCTTTCGGATAGAGGGCTTTTTCTCCTGTGTCAGCTTCTTTGCGGAAAACTCCTTAAAGGCTGCGGTCAGCACGTCCGCGTCCCGCCCCTTGAAAAAAACCAGATAGCGGGGCGGGCTTTCCGTTGCGTCCTTTTTCAGCGCAAAGTCGATACCGTACTTTTTCGCCGTACTCTCAAAGGCTTTGATATTGCCCTCGGTAATCTCAATGTTGGAAACGCCCGCGTTCTGCTTCATAAGCTGCTTTAAGCTCTGCTTTCCCTGTGGCGGTTTTGCAAGCTGCTTTTTGCCCTTTGACAGTATGGCTTTCATTGCCTTTTGGAGCGTCTGGGCGGTCAGCTTCCCGGTCTTGATGTAAAGGGCTATGGTCTTTTCGTTTACTTCGTCCTGCAATTCCTCGCGTCCTCCTTTCGCGTTTCTTTATGGGGCGGCGGTCAGATACGCACCCGCAGCCCGTTCAAGTCCTCGGCTCTGATACCCACAAGATACCAGTTGTCGCCGTACTCAATCCGGGTCGGCTTCCACTTGCCCCGCACGAATACGTCAAAGCACTCACCGCAATGCAAGCCCCCGTAGTAGCTGTTTAAGTCAAAGCGAATGTCGTAACGGTCGGTGCGCTCGTCAAATACCAATGCTCCTGTCATTTTCTGTGCCATAATAAAATCCTCCTTTTGTTGTTTTACAGGCTTTCGCCCGGTTTGAATGAATAATAGTCCGGGTCGCCGTACTGCGGCTTCTTCGGTGACAGTGCGCCGCTTGCCATGTCATGGGCGACAAGGGAAGTGTAATAATTGCCGATAGTGGACGGGGCGTTGAAAAGGGCTGCTTTCAGATATTGCTTGATGTTGCGGATTTTCGTTGTGTTCTCCCGCATACAGTCAAGCACAAAGCGGATATGCTCGCCGTCCAGTTTCATAAACTTAGATTTCACAAGCTCTGCCGGGTAGTCGTCCCCCGCAATCCGTACCCGCTTTCTGGCGGTGCATACGGTTTCAAGCATGAGGTCTACAATCTCGTCCAGCCTGTCCCCGTCAAACTTCATGTCCTGTTTGAGAATGTGGTAGTCGATATTGTCCTTGATGATTTCCCGGTATATATCAACTGCGCTCTGTGCTGCCGCTTCCGTTCCTTTCCGTTCCGGCGGCGTAGCCGCTTCTCTGCAAGGAGAGGGGTTAGGGGAAAGGATAGGAATGGAATGGGTACTTGATAAATCTGTATTTGATTTTTCTTTTTTTGGTAAGTCAGTTCTTTGTATATCTTTATTTAATTGCGTTGGATTTTCCAACGTAGGTTTTTCCAATGTTGGTTTTTCCTGCGTTGGATTATCCAATGTTGGATTTTCCAATGTAGGTAAATCCGGCGTAGGCGGCTGCGGCTGCTCGAATATCACATAGTCCGCGCCCCGCAAGCGTCCTTTCTCGTCGCGCTCCCTTGACCGAACGATATACCCGGCGCGTTCAAGCTCCTTAATGGCTTCGCGGATAGCGTCTATCTTCTCCCGGTTGATAAGGGATAAGCCTTTCAAGGTGTAGTCCCAATCTTCGGGGAGTGACAGCATTTGCGACAACAGCCCTTTTGCCTTTAAGGAAAGCTCCTTGTTGCGTAGGTGGTGGTTGCTCATTACGGTGTAGCCCTTGTTCCGTTCCACTCTGAAAACTGCCATAGTAAATCACTCCTTTTGCTGTGGATTTGTTACGCAGTAGAAGCGCGGTTTCGGGGGATAAGGTATAAATCCCTTGCCGCGCCAGATACGCGCCCGCAAAATCGCTTGTAGCAAGGCTTTTTCTGCCCCTACTGCGTAACAAAGGGCATAAAAAAGCGGCGTTCCTGTTCTCCCATGTAGAGAGTAAGAAACGCCGCTTCTGCGTCGTATTCAGTTTTTAGTACAATACCCTGCTTGTCCGTCGCTCGAAAAACCTTGATTTTCCAGTGTTTTCAAAAGTATCGTTATCTAACGTCAGCTTTTGACCGCCCTGATTTTCAAAGAATGGTAGCTGATGTGCGGGCTGGTTTAGTAAAAAGGGTCATTATCAAGGATATGTCGCGATTTGGCCGTGACTACTTGCAGGTGGGCATGTATACGGAAATGATCTTCCCGGAATATGAGGTTCACTTTGTTGCTGTCAATGACGGTGTAGATTCTCAAAAGGGCGAAAATGACCTGACCCCGTTCCGCAATCTGTTCAATGAATGGTATGCCCGTGACTGCTCAAAGAAGCAAAGGGCGGTCAAGCGAATGAAAGGTATGTCCGGGCAACGGATAAGCAGCAACCCTCCTTATGGCTATATTAAGGGCGAAGGTGGCCAGCTTGTTCCCGATCCGGAAGCAGCCTGGGTAGTCAAGCTGATGTTTGATCTGGCCGCACAGGGGCTGGGGCCGGTTCGGATAGCAAATATCCTGACCAAGAAAAAAATCCCCACACCTGGTACGCTGGCATTCCGCCGGACAGGGAAAAAGCGGAACTACCACCCGGAAGCACCTTATAACTGGTCTGACAGCACGATTGCCAACATTCTGGAATATAAGGAATATTTGGGCCACACGGTCAACTTCAAAACCTACTCCAAGTCTTATAAGTTCAAGAAGCGGCTGCCTACCCCGGAGGATCAGCAGATGATTTTTGAGAATACTCACCCGGCGCTGGTAGAGCAAGAGGTTTGGGAGCAGGTTCAGCGACTGCGGGAGGGGCGGCCACGTCCTACCAAGCAGGGGGAAATGGCATTGTTCTCTGGTTTGCTGTTCTGTGCAGACTGCGGTTCCCCACTCCGCGCTCACCGTGGACAGAATATCAGTAAAAATCAGGAGTGCTATTGCTGTGGGAAATACCGTGACCGGACAAATAGCTGTACCATGCACTACATCAGAGCAGTGGTTCTGGAAAATCTGGTATTGGAAAACCTAAAGCAGACAGTTACTTTTGCACTTGAAAACGAACAGGAATTTGTCCGGCGTTTAATGAATCGCTCCGCAAAGGAGCAGCAAAAGCAGATACAGTCCATGAAAAAGGAACTGGCTGCAAAGGAGCGTCGGATTGGTGAGCTGGATAACATCATCAAACGGCTTTATGAGGACAATATAAGTGGAAAGCTGTCTGACGAACGGTTCAAAAAACTGTCATCAGACTATGAGAAAGAACAGCGCGATACATGTTCTGAAATCGCAGATATTCAGAAACAGGTCAATGAAGCTGAAAGCAAAGTCATTAAAATAGACAGCTTCTTGAAGATGGCCAGGAAGTACACTTCTTTTGAAGAACTCTCCCGTGGTATGCTTCACGATCTGATAGAGAAAATTGTTATCCATGAGGGTGACAAGAGCAGCGGCCACCGCCAGCAGAAAATTGACATCTACTATACCTTTATCGGGGAAGTTGGTGCAACACAGCTTGTGGCGCAACTCGAATTGAAAGGAAAAGCAGCGTAACATACTCTCGTACATTACGCTGCTTATCACAAAACTAAAAAAGTTTCCTTAACCGGCTCCCGCTTTTGCGGTTCAGGGTTTTTTGGCACATTTCAGCGGCTTTTGTGGTATAGCTTTTGATATTCCTTAGGAGAGCAGCCTGTAAATTTTTTGAATATTTTTGAAAAATAGCCTTGATTTATAAAGCCGCATTTTTCACTGATGCATTGAATGGAGTTATTTTCGGTTCGCAGAAGTCCCTTGGCTTTTTCAACACGCATACGATTCAGATAGTCAGAGAAATGCTCTTCTGTGTTCTGATAAAAAAGTGTGGACAGGTAAGTGTAATTCAGGTGAAACTGTTTGGCCAGATCGTATAGCTTCAGTTCCTGTTCGCAATTCAGACGGATATATTCTTCAATTTTGTAGAATAGATTACCCTCTCTTTCCTGCGTGCCCTTACGGACAATATCCTCCAGCTCGGCAAATGTTTCGGAGAGAACCTGTCTGAGAGAATTACAGTCAGCTGACATATCCATTTTTTTAAAATACATTACCTTTTTTGAATTTATTTCATCGGTTGGAAACGAGGCGTCCGCAAGCGTCTGTATGAGTCTGTATATTGCATTCTCTACTTGTTTTTTCAAGGTAAATACATCCATGCCGGCCTGTGCTTCTGCATTGCTCAGATAATTGTATACAAGATTTCTGGCATCATCAAGACGTAATGGATCCAGACAATTTGAAAAAGAAGTATCAGGAAAAGCAAGCTCGCATTTATGGACATCCTCAGGAAACAGTAATGTTTTTTCCGGAAAGTAAAAACCGTAGGAAAGCAGTCCGCACATTTCTCCATATACCTGAGAAAGGTTACTGAGTACGGAGAATACCGGCATGCATGCGAAAAGAAAACTATTTTCCAGTTTCCTTTCCAGCTGAACGGTAAACTCGGTAAGCCGGGCATGAGACGGAAGTTCCGTAGCGCTTACTGCCTGAAGAAGGATGCAGAGGTAGCCCTGACTTGTGACACAAGAGATACAGGGACAGGCCGGAAATAGCTCCAGTGAAAGATTTGTCACGGCAGGAAGAAGCCTGTGAACCGGTATAGTCCCCTGATAGGGAGCTGCCATCAGCGTATATGGTATTTTTTCTTTAAAATGGATACCTCTGTCATTAAATTCCTCCAGATATTCCTCCTCCTCCAGGCTGCAGAATGTAAGAATTTCTTGGAAAAACTGAGAGGCGGAACTTTTGAAATCATCCAAACCAGAAGTCCTGCTGAGCTTTTCCAGCAGATGAAGAAGATCTGCAGCTTCCAGTTCCGGTTTAAGCAGATAATCGGCGATGCCAAGCTTAAAGCTGGATTTTGCGTAAGCAAAATTGTCATAGCTGCTAAGGACAATAATATGAATATTGGGGAAATGCTCTTTAATCTGGGCGGTTAGGCTGATGCCGTCCATTCCTGGCATGACAATATCTGTAATAACAATATCCGGCCGGATTTCCTGTATCAGCTGAAAACCTTCAATGCCATTAGAGGCTTCCCCTGCAATTGTAAATCCATGAGCCTCCCAGTCGCAGAGATATTTCAGTCCGTTCCGAAGAACCATCTCATCATCAATGATGACTATCTTCTGAAGATTTTTCATAGCATTTTTCCCCCTCAAAATATATCAAAGGCAGATGTATTATTACCTGAGTGCCATACCCTGGAGTGCTCATTATATTGAGGCCATATTGGGGTCCATAAATCATTTTGATACGGTCTTCAATATTTTTAAGACCTATCTTTGTAAGGCTGTTTCGATTGTTTTTTGCAGAAACATCCATAATGTGCATCAGGATATCCGGTGGAATTCCAGCACCGTTATCCATAATTTCCAGTTTCAGAATTGCGCCGTTTATCGTGGCGTAAATGCTGATACTGCCACAGGGGGTGTTGGTGGAGAAACCATGAAAAATAGAGTTCTCTACCAGAGGCTGAAGAAAAAATTTGGGAACCGCAGCTGAAAGGCAGGTCTCTTGTACATTTAAGTAAAGACGGATGCCATCACCATAGCGCAACAGCTGGATTTGGAAATAATCTTGCAGTAAATCCAGTTCCTGCTCCAAAGGAATGGTTTCTCTGATATCCCCCAGCGTTTTTCGGAGGAGCTTTGTGAGAGAGTTGATTCCTGTTATGACCTTTTCCCGCTGGCCTGCCATAGAAAGGTATCTGATGGAAGCGAGCGTATTGTAAATGAAATGTGGGTTAATCTGGTGCTGCAGGGAATTCAGTTCGGCTGCATGACGGGCATCCTGTTCCTGCATTAGTTTTTTTGTATAGTATTCAAGCTTTGAAAACATTTCATTGAAGCTTTCACCGAGAAGCCGGGCTTCTGAACAACCTGTGAAATTCATTTTTTCAGGACGGGAGAGAAGATCTCTGTCTGAAACATTCTGCATGGCTACGGACAGCCTGTGAATTGGGCGTGTGATTTTCTGAAGGAGACATATAAGAACCACTGTTATAAGGAGCTGGGCAAAACAGCATAATTCCAATATCCGCAGGATAGATGGAGAGACTCTGGATGTAATGGCATTATATTCAGTTAACTGTAGGATATAAAAATCGAAATACTGGTTATATATGGAGCTTGGAATCCACTTTTCTCCCGCATATTCCAATACGCCGTCGGAGTTTTTTCTGGCGATATCAAGAAGGGTGGAATCAGAGCTGTTGAGAAATTCAGCTTTGCTGTCGGAAATAATGAGGCCGTCCTCTGTAATAACAGAAAAATGATTGTTATCCTGGATTAAATCGGAATACAGATTCTGGAAGCATGACTCATCTATTACAACCAGGATTGTGCCATAATATCTGGAACGGTAGGGATCATATAAGGCGTGGGCAAAATACATGTAATCATCATTTTGGGTGTAGGGGGTCAGACCGGAATGGAAATAAGACACTCCAAGCCGGCGGTGATTTTTTTCTGCCTGTTTTACAAAATCTTCTTTAAGGATACCAGTATCTTCTAAATATAAGGTTTCATTATAGGTGGTATAAGTCTGCCCGTTTTCACCATATAGGATCAGGTGTACGTTAGAATTGGGAAAAAAACCATTGTAGGTTTGGAGAAAATCATGTACATACCGTTGCATCTGATAATATTCAAAGTTGTCTTCCGGTTCCTTTGTAAGATACTGTTTTAATACGGTATCACCGGACAGTTGAATCAGAATATAAATTATCTGCTGATAAAAAACATCAAAGCTTTCATTTAACTGTGTAAGGGAATGCTGCTGAGATTCTTGCATAATATCAGTTACATTCCTGTAATACAGTTCGGTAGTAAGTATAGAGAAAAAAAGGAATAAAGCAAGGAAAGATATGATAACCGTAATAATTATCTGAAAAGAAATACTTTTTTTATTCCGCATCGTTTTCACCTCATTCTGGACTTCATTCATTATATAATACAAAAGTGTAGTTGGCAAATGGTATGAAATGTATAAAATGCACAATCAGAAGATTAGAGAAAAGGATCAAAAAATATTATAAAAATAAAACTGCACATAAAAATAAAAAGAGATTATATGAATATATTTTAAAACTGCCAATAAATAGAAGCAGTATTTTTTATACGGTAATGTTAATATGGCTTTACAAGGAATGAAGGCCTTCAGCTGTTGTAAGAATCGGAAGGAGAGGGACTTATGCGGAAAAGAAATAAAGTACAAAGGTTATTGGCAATTATGATAGGGGCAGCTATGCTGGCAGGCTGTGGCAGCAGCGATACACAGCAGGTACCACAGGACACTGCAACAGAGGAAAACAGCGCAGTATCGGCACAGGAAAGTACACAGGCACAGGGAACCAATGAAAAATCTGAAAGCGGTGAACAGGTAACAATACAATACTGGCATCAGGGAACATCACAGGCAGATACGGAATTCGTACAGAAATGTGTGGATTCCTTCGAAGCAAAATATCCTAATATAAAGGTAGAAGCTACCGGAATGTCTTCAACGATTTCAGATCAGGAAACGAAATTAAATGCAGCTGTTTTAAGTGATACCTATCCGGATGTTATTCAGCTGGTTTTGGCGGAAGTCGGGTCCCGGGGTGCTTTAGGTGATTTCGAAAAGCTTGACAGCTATATAGAGGGATGGGAGGAAAAGGACGATTTATTTGACAGTGCTTATGAAATGGGGAAATATCAGGGGAATCAGGTTGCACTGGGAATTTTCCCCAATCCTCAGGTGTATGCTTTCCGAAAGGATAAATTTACAGAAGCGGGACTGGATCCGCAAAATCCTCCGGCTACATGGGAAGAACTAAAAAATGCGGCGGAGGTATTAACCGAAAGAGATGGGGATAAAGTGGTTTTTGCCGGTCTGGATATTCCCTCAATTGACAGCTCGCTTGTTTTTACAGAACCTTATATGCGAAGTGCAGGTTCACCGGTAATTGATGAATTGAATCTGAAGCCGGCGTTTACGGATCAGGCAGCCATAGATGCTTTCTCATTTCTGGGAGAACTGGCACAGATGAATGTTTCCATTCCTCATGATCAACAGAAGGGAGATGAACGGCCATTTATGAAAGGAATGTCGGCCATCAGCAATTTATCCCCTCAGCAGATAGGACAGTTTATGAAGGATAACCCGGAAGTTGAATTGGGGTATCTTCCGGTACTGTCGAAAGACGGCTCAGAACCCGGGATTTCCTTCTGTGGCTATAATCTGATAGCAATGGGAGCAACCTCAAAGCATAAGGAAGCAGCCTGGCTGTTTATGCAGCATATGCTTTCCAATGAAATTGTCTGGATGAGGACCGAAGACTTTAAGGTGCCAATCGTAAAAAAATCTTTGGAAGAGCAGTTCATTCAATCAGGGAACCCGGAACTGAATCAAGCGGTTATTGATTATGTGGAAAGTGGAAAAGGCAAAGCCACCGTGCCCTGGATCAGTGTCTACAATAAATATGTTTCCGTTGCTTATGAAGAAGTAATCAATGGAAAGAAGACAGCAGAGCAGGCGTTAAATGATGCGCTGTCACAGTTGGAAAAGGAGATAGAATAGCAGAAACAGTACAGCAATGCGGGCAGGCTAAACCTGCCCGCTGCTATAGAACTAATAAAAATGGTGGGGATTTGGATGAAAAAGAAAAAGGGTGTCACAACCGACCGGTGTGCTTACTGGTTTATTGCTCCATATTATATATTTTTTCTTTTATTTGTATTATTTCCTATTGTAGTGAATGTTGGATTGAGTTTTACAGATTTTAATCTGAAAACAATTTCTTTTACCGGAATTAAAAATTATATTGCTCTTTTCCATGATGGGCTGTTTTGGAAATCTGTGCAAAACACTTTTATTTATGTGGTATTTACGGTATTTATGACTCTCATTCTGGGGTTTGTCCTCGCACTGGCCTTAAATAGCGCGGCGCTTTGGGGCACACGTTTTTTCAGAGGCTTTATTTATCTTCCATACGTCACATCCATGGTTTCAATGTCGATGGTCTGGCTTTGGCTGTATGATCCTACTAACGGTGTGTTTAACGTAATCCTGGAGGCGCTTGGTTTTGAGGCCAGGCAATGGCTGTATGATGAAAAATTAGCTTTGGGCGCAATGATAGTTATGGGAGTGTGGAAGGGGGTCGGTTATTATATGACATTATATCTGGCCGGGTTGAATAACATCCCTTCTTATCTTTATGAAGCGGCATCCATAGACGGAGCCGGCTATCTGCAGAAGGTTTTCCGAATAACAATACCAATGCTTCGCCCTGTAACCTTTTTTATTGTGATTACCGGAGTGATCAATGCGTTTAACGTATTTGAGCAGGTGAATGTAATGACCGGCGGCGGACCGATGAATGCTACAACAACAATAGTACATCAGATTTACACGAGAGCTTTTACAGAATACCGGATGGGTTACGGCGCTGCGGAGGCGGTTTTCCTGCTGCTCATTATTCTGATATTTACACTGCTGAACTTCAGATATGGGAATCAGGGACAGGATTTGGATATCGGATAGAGGAGAAAACAGATGAAAATGAAAAAGGGTGCCCGTTTACTTTTATTTCTGCTGATGCTTTTGTTCTGCGTTATCATAATTATTCCTTTTTTAATTATGTTTTTTACATCATTGAAAACCCAGGCGGAAATTTCCGGTGCGGCGTTCCGGCTGTTACCGGAACACTGGCTGTTTTCCAATTATGCGGATGCCATGAAATCATCTGATTGGGGAAGATTTTTCTGGAACTCCTTTTATACAACATTTCTGGCAGTGATTATCAGCCTGGTTATTAACTCTCTGGCAGGATATGCATTTGCACGTATGGAATTTAAGGGAAAGGATTTTCTGTTTCTTCTTGCGCTTGTGGGTATGATGATACCTCAACAGGTTACCATGCTGCCTAATTTTGTAGCGATGAAATACTTTCCTCTTATGGGAGGAAACAATATTCTGGGGCAGGGAGGAACCGGCCTGATCAATACCTATGCAGGTATGATTGCTCCTTACATAGCAGGTGCATTCGGTGTATTCCTGTTTCGGCAGTTTTTTATGAACTTCCCAAAATCTCTGGATGATGCAGCCAAAATTGATGGTCTATCCAGATTCGGAGCATTTGTTCGCGTATATCTTCCTCTCAGCAAGGCTATATTTGCAACATTGATTGTGTTTAAAACAACAAGTACATGGAATGAATATACGTGGCCTCTGATTATAACCACACGAAAAAATATGTGGACGGTACAACTTGCCCTGAGTGTTTTCAGAGAAGAGTTTATTACGCAATGGAATTATCTGATGGCGGCGACAACGCTGATTATGCTTCCGCTACTCGTTATGTATGTATTTATGCAGAAATACTTTGTGGAGGGAATTGTGACAACCGGAATTAAGGGATAACAGAACAGGGGGGAATTATGAAAACGATTTTGGTATTAATGGATACACTGAACAGGCGGTATTTAAAAACATATAATGAGAGGGCAAAAGGAATCACACCGAATATAAATGCTTTTTCAAAGGACTGTATTATTTATGACAATCATTTTATCGGTTCTGCACCCTGTATGCCTGCCAGAAGGGATATTTTTACCGGACGGATGCAGTTCTTGGAAAGGGGATGGGGCGGTGTTGAACCTTTTGATATTACGCTTCCTTCCGTACTGCGTGAAAATGGCGTTTTTACGCATATTACGACCGATCACACACATTACTTTGAAATTGGAGGAGAAAATTACTGCTACTTGTTCAATACGTGGGATTATCATAGAGGACAGGAATTTGATACCTGGATTTCCCGTGTGAACCAGCCTTCAGTTGATCCGGAAAGTTATGGAAAAAAGTCATCTCAGTATCTGCTTAACAGAACCAAATTTACGAAGGAGTCAGAATATCCTTCTCCCCGAACCTTCCGCTCGGCCTGTAGTTGGGTTGAACAAAACAATGGCGCAGACGATTTTTTTCTTATGGTAGAAAGCTTTGATCCACATGAACCTTTTGACTGCCCTGAAAAATATCATCAAATGTATAATGACAACTATGTGGGCCGGGAATTTTGCTGGCCCACGTATGCAGAAGTAACAGAGCCTGCGGAAGCGGTGGAGCATCTGGAAAAATGTTATCTTGGAACGTTGAGCATGGCTGATTACTGGTTTGGAAGGCTTCTTGAAACATTAAAAAAGAATAATATGTATGAAGATACGCTTATTATTTTTACGACCGACCATGGGCATATGCTGGGAGAACATGGTTTTACCGGAAAAAATATTATGCATGCCTATAATGAAATGGCTCATATACCACTGATGATTCATTTCCCTGGTACAAAAGAATCCGGGAAAAGGGTAAAGGCGCTGACACAGAATATAGATCTTATGCCTACAATTTTGCAGCATCATGGATGTAAAATACCGGAACGGGTAAAAGGAATGAGTCTCCGGGATATTGCTGAGGATAGAGAAAAGCCGAGAGAACAGGTGATTTATGGCTGGTTCGGCAGAGCAGTTAATGTTTATGACGGCAGATATACTTATTTTAGAGCACCTGAAAACAGGGAAAACAGCCCTTTATACCAGTACTGTGCAATTCCGTCCACATGCTGGAGATATTTTGATGAGCGATATGCGCAGGCAATGGAAATGGGCAGATTCCTTCCTTACACCCACTATCCAGTTTATAAAATTCCGGCGCTGTTTCCTGAAGATTATTCAGGTAATATAGAGTATGTAATGACATCAATGCTTTTTGATTTACAGAATGATTATGAACAGCTTAACAGATTGGAAGATGCGGAAAAAGAAGCTGATATGTGCAAAAAACTGGAAGCAGGGATGAGGGAGGCACAAGCACCTGAAGAGCAGTATGTGAGGCTTGGACTAAAGGGCACGGAGAAGACAGGATAAAGGGATGGCAAAAAGGAGACGGTAAATGCTGTCTTCTTTTTTAGTATGAATGTGGCCCCGTGACCACATTTTCCGCTATTGCAACCTTTTTTCATAAAAGCTAAGATACAATCATACCCCCATATGTTACAATAACCTCATATCCTGTCAGGTTCCGGGCAGAAAAAGACGGCGGAAGGCAGGAACAGCCTGAAACCTTATTGCTGAAAAGGGGAGAGAGAATGGTCACCAGAAAAGAGGTTGCGCTCAGAGCCGGCGTATCGGTTTCCGTGGTATCCAGGGCGATGAACAACAGCGGATACGTGGAGGCGGAGAAGAAAAAAAGAATACTGGCCATAGCGGAGGAGCTTGGCTACTATCCCCATCCTGTGGCGGAGGCGCTGCAGAAGAGGAGGACGAAGCAGATTCTTTTTTTCTGCAAGGATCTGAAGAATTCTTTTTACATAGATATGTACAGAGGGATGGTGGAGGCGGCCGGGAAGAGGGATTATATGGTGGTCTTCAACGGCAGCATGGATTTTGAGAAAATCAGGAATGCCATGATTGACGGAATTATCATGCCCAATGAAGGCATTACCCAGCATTACCTGGATACAGTGGGGAGGAATTACCGTCTTCCGGTGGTGAGCGCTTCTTACGGAAATGCGGAGGGCTTTTCCAGGGCGGTGCCACGGGTGGAAATCGATATGGTCAGGGTGATGGAGCTTGCGGTCCGCGCGCTGCGTGAAAACGGGCACAGGAGGATTGCGCTGGGCATGCCTTATCCTTTCAGCTCCATGGATGCCAGGAGGCTTTCCTTCTGCTCGCTGATGAAGGAAGTTTACGGGGACAGGCTGAAGGAGTATTATATCGGCGTCTACAGGGAAGATATGGCGGGAGACAGCAGAATTTTATCCTTTCTGGAGGATGAGAGGCGGGAGGACGGCATGCAGCTGATGGAGGAGGATTTTTTCGGGAAAGGGGAGCTGGCGGCAAGGCTGTTTGCGGAAAGAAGGCTGGATGCCACGGCAGTGGTGGCTTTTAACGATGAATTTGCGCTGGGAATGTGCAAGGCCTTTCATTCCATGGGGCTGCGGGTGCCGGAGGATATTTCTATCATAGGGATCGATGGAAGCTCCGCCAGGAAGTATATGGATCCGCTGCTCACCTCGGTGGGCCTGTTTCCGGAAAAACAGGGAGCGAAATGTGCGGATATCCTGCTGGATATGCTGGAGGGAAAAAAAGTAAAGTATGTGTCAGGCTCGCCGGTACAGCTGGTAAAGGGCGCTTCGGTGAGAAAAATCAGATAGTGCCGTAAAGTGCCGTAATTATTTTGGGCGGATGCGGTAAAAAGAAGGGAATTAAGCAGCTGTAAAGATATTGGACGGCTGGAAAAATAAAATGTGCAGCCCCAGGGGGGCGGAAGGAGAGAAATTATGGAACGGAGTATGAACCTGGAAAAAATCACGCTGGGCACCTGCTATTATCCGGAGCATTGGCCGGAGGGCATGTGGGAAGAGGATCTGCGGCGGATGCTGGAGAATGGGATTGAAGTGGTCCGTGTGGCGGAATTTGCCTGGAGTAAAATCGAACCCAGGGAAGGGGAATTTACCTATGAATTTTTTGACCGGTTTCTGGAAATAGCGGAACGCGCGGGCATGAAGGTCATTTTCTGTACGCCAAGCGCCACGCCGCCGGCATGGCTGACCAACAGATACCCGGAGGTGCTCAATGCCAGACAGGACGGGGTGCTTTACCGTCACGGCTGCCGGAGGCATTACAACTACAATTCTCCGAAATATCAGGAGCTGGTGAAACGGATCGTGGAGAAATCCGCCGCCCATTATGCGGCGCATCCTGCCATCATCGGCTGGCAGATTGACAATGAGCTTAACTGTGAGGTGAATGAGTTTTATTCCGAAAGCGATACGGCGGCTTTCCGTGTGTTCCTTCAGGAAAAATATGGTACGTTGGACCGGCTGAATGAAGCTTGGGGGACTGTTTTCTGGAATCAGACCTATACGGAATGGGAGGAAATCTATGTGCCCCGGCCGACGCCCAGTAATTCTACCAATCCTCATGAGGTGCTGGATTATATACGTTTTATTTCTGACAGTACCTGCCGTTTTGCAAGAATGCAGAGCGATATTCTGAAAAAATATGTAAAGCCCGGGGATTTCATTACCACAAACGGGCTGTTCGGGAATCTGGATAACCACCGTATGACGGAGGAAAGCCTTGATTTTATCACCTATGACTCCTACCCGAATTTTGCTTATTGCCTGGATTCCTATGAGCCGGACGATAAAAGCATGCGGGACAGAAAGTGGAGCCGCAATCTGGCGGAGGCCAGAGCGATTTCCCCTAATTTCGGCATTATGGAGCAGCAGTCGGGAGCAAACGGCTGGAACAGCCGGATGGAAGCACCCACGCCAAAGCCGGGGCAGATGACGCTGTGGACGATGCAGAGTATTGCCCACGGGGCGGATTATGTGAGTTATTTCCGGTGGCGTACCTGCACTATGGGGACGGAAATTTACTGGCACGGCATCCTGGATTATTCGGGAAGGGACAACAGGCGGCTTTCCGAGCTGAAGGAAATCCATGAGAAGGCAGGACGTATGGCCTGTGTGGCTGGAAGCCGTTATCAGGCGAAGGTGGGTCTTGTAAGAGATTACGATAATCTGTGGGACAGCGTAGTGGACGCCTGGCATGGAAGAGTGGAGAGGGAAAGCGGCAAAGGGCTTTTTGAGGCTTGCCAGAGAAAGCATACGCCCTTTGACTTCTGCTATCTGGATCATATGAAGGCGGAGGAGCTGTCAAAATATCAGGTTCTGTTCTATCCTCATGCAACCATGCTGACACAGCAGATGACGGATAAGCTGACGGCATATGTGGAGCAGGGCGGCTGTCTGGTGCTGGGCTGCCGCACCGGGTATAAGGATGAGACGGGAAAATGTGTGATGAGTAAATTGCCCGGCCTGCTTGCGCCGCTGACAGGGACGGATATTCCGGAATATACCTTTGTTTCCCCGGCGGACGGAACTGTTTATGCGGACTGGGACGGCACCCGGATCGAAGCGGCGGTATTTAACGATCTGCTTGCGCCGCTGACAGAGGATGCGAAGGTGGAGGCCAGGTTTTCTTCCAGCTATTACGCGGGGACGCCGGCGCTTATCAGCAGGGAGCAGGGAAAAGGAAGGGTGTATTATTTTGGCGGCGCTTTTTCTGAGCATACGGCGGAGATTTTCTTGGAAAAGCTGGGTGTTGCAGAGCCTTACGCAGATACAGTTGTATTGCCGGAGGGCTGTGAGCTGGCGGTCAGGGAAGGGGAGCAGACGTATCTGTTTGTTTTGAATTACCTGGATGAATGCGCTGCTGTGGAACTGAAAAAGGAATGCGTGGATCTGTTCACGGGAGAAACGGTTTCCGGAAGCATGGAGCTGAAGCCATTTGAGGCAAAGGTGCTGGCTGTGGGGAAATAAATTTTGCCGGAATGATGAAATGAAGCAGTAATTCAGAGATCGTGACCATTATGAAAATTTTCATGGAAAATGGAAAAATCCGTTCTGTTTTATGGCAGAGCGGATTTTTCTTTATATATTACACGATGGAATGGATCTGATTACTGCAATTGTGATGAAGGTAATATTTCGCATAGCTTTTGATTCTGTTTGAACAGATAATCTGTGTAAATCTTAGGGTGTGTCAAATAAACTGTGTATCACGTGCAGATTATTCGACACACCTCTTT